>SLFV01000397.1 GCA_007124075.1 Roseimaritima sp. | reverse complement strand
TGCAATGGAACACGGAACTCAATCGAGAAATCCTCGCTGATTCGCCGCTCAGCACCGACGAGAAACTGCTCGATGCTAAACCCTGTGCGTTCTCCGCCGTCAAGAATAAACGAGGTATTGTGGAAGTGCCGGTAGGTCGAGAAAAAACGGTCCCGAAGTACCGGTGAATTCCCTTCTGAAAGATTTATTCGGGAGACAGAGAGTGAGTCTGGCTGCGAAATCGTGAAACCGCCTTTCTGGGTAGCCACGCTGATGTTAGTACCCGCTCCAGCCCCACTGTCACCGATCATGTTCGCCCCAAACCGGCCGACGTCGCCAAATTCCGGCCGACGAGCACCGCCGCGTTGCTGGAACTGCTGAGCAAACTGGTTGACGTCAGCCGTTGAGGGCTGAGGTTGCGACTCCGCCGTCATATCGTCAAAGATCGGCGAGGCTGTTTCCGGCGTTGACCCCGACGGGTCGACGTCCGTGATCGGTGGGCATGGCGGCAAGCAAGGGGGGCAAACGTAGTGAGGGTTGCCAATCCCGGGTTGAACCTGTTGGATGAGGGAAACATCTTGAGCGGTGGACCGGGAGAGGGTGCTGGCGGCCAGCCCTAGGGTCATAAGTAAACCGGCGCTGTGAACCTTTCGCCCGCCAAAGGCTCGCCGTTGGGTAAATTTTATCATGATACTTCCTTGAGTTTGGGGGTGAAAACGTGCCTCGCCCAACGGGCCAGGCAAGTTGAGCGATCCGATTTTCTCTTCGGAGTCCTGGGAGGGGGTATATCCCCGGTCACAAAATCGTCAGGCGGTGGATGGATCTTGACCCCCTGAATGGTTGCGGTCGGAAATCAGCAAAGAATTTATTGCCCCAGGTTTGGTTGTGCAGGAATCGTAGATTGGGGGGCATGCATAAGCATTTGGGGACGTCGTTTAGTCCGTTCCCCCGGGATGGCCGACGGCGACTCCATTGGCTAAACTGCGGGGGGGGTGGTGATTTGCCCGGAAAGCGGACTCTTAACGATCAACGAATATGTCTTCGCAAGATCCTGCGGCTCGAGACCATATTGACGTGTTGACGACGACCCTTTCGATTCGACGCGTTGGCAATTATGTTTTGCAGCAGCGGATTGGTATCGGCGGGATGGGAGAGGTCTTCCTCGCTCGTCACAGCGAATTTATGCATCGCCAGTATGCCGTCAAATTAATCCGAGCTGAGCGTTTGAGTGAGCGCTTACAGCAGCGATTTCGGCAGGAGATCGCCGCGATGGGGGTGTTGTCACATCGAAACCTCGTGTTTGCCACCGATGCTGGCAACCAAGACGGGTGCCTCTATCTGGTGATGGAGTATGTCAACGGCGTGGATCTGCAGGCCTGGCTAGATGCACGGGGGCCGCTGCGGGAAGGGCAGGTGGCTGAGATCGTTCGTCAAGTATGTCTAGGGCTGGGGCATGCGCATTCTCATGGCGTCATTCATCGCGACATCAAGCCATCCAACGTCATGATTTCAGCGGATCCACGTGTCAAGCTACTGGATTTGGGGGTTGCCAGTTTGCAAGGTGAAGCTTCGCGGGTGACCAAGGGTGGGGAGCTGATCGGAACGGCAGCGTTTATGGCACCGGAATTGTGGCGTACTGCGGCTGCGGCCACACCCCAGTCCGACATTTACGCGGTGGGCTGCACGGCCTACGCATTGCTGGCGGGAACGCCTCCGTTCGACTGGGCCGCCAATCGCTCTCTATTCGATTTGTTGGCGGCCCATCAAGAAGAAATTCCAGCACCGTTGCATGACTTAATCCCCGGGATTTCGCCCGAGGTGTCCCGGGTGATCCAGCAGGCGCTGGAAAAGTCACCTGAGCGACGTTTTGCAACCGCAGCAGCATTGGCAGCCGCGTTGGAGCCGTTTGCGGAACCGCTGGACCACTATGAAATTCCCGCCGCAACAACGTCGGCAGCTCTGGACGACACAGGTATGGAAGTCCCGAGACGTGGGCGAACCCCGGATGTGGTTCCCCCTGACGATCCACTGCGTTGGACTCGCAATTTTGATCGGCCGCGACCCCTGTACTGGCGGATTTTTCTGGCGGCGGGGCTGCTGATGGTCTGTTCCTCCCTCACGCTAACGCTTGCCTACTACGGGCCGTTCTCTTCGGAGACATGGAGGCTGCGATTCGACCAACTTGGTCAAGCTGACAGAACCCCAGGACTTGGTTTTGCGATCGAATTACTGCGTGGTTGGCTGTGTATCAGTTTGACCTGCTTTATCTTAGGCACACAATTTACAAGCGAAATCCGCAGTTTTTTCAACATTCGCCTTCATAATCGGATCGTATGGCTAACGCGGTTATTGACGTTGGCGGTCGTTGCTACCTTTGTGATACTGGAGACCAGTCGGCAACTCTCGCTGGATCAAGCGCCTGCCAAACTAGCGCAGTGGGGTTTAGACCAAGGGCTGCGGACGGATGCTGCAGTGGAGGCCCACCCCTATCGTTGCTATCTGATCTACTCGTTGATTAACTACGTGGTAGTAGTGGGCGGCTTGTTTGCCTTTCCATTCTTCCGTTTCTTCGCCTCCGATTTTCCGTACATCCGTCATCAGCTAGTCCTTTTCATTCGGCGGCAAAAAGATCCAGAGCACACGGGTCGGCGGGTGACGAATCTACATCGGTTTGGCGCCGAACTCCGTGAACTGGCCTGCAGGTATACGGCGGTGATTGGTGGTCTTTCCGTCGGGGCGCACTACGACTACTGGCTGGGAAATCTGACACTCACGGAGGAGGGGCAGCAAACTTTAATGCTTGGTACGTTGACGGTGGGCCTTGCAGTTGGTTTTGTCCTGATCATCGCTTGGATTTATTCTCAAGGTTTTGAGGTTACTAGCCGCCACATTGCCGCTACGGGAACGGTGACGGACGAGCATCTCCTGTCGCAGGTAACGACGCTTTGGTTTTTGCGGACAACCTTGATTTACCGCATTGGCGGATTAGCCTGTTTGTCGTTGATATTTTTGTTTGCCAACGCGCTGCTGGGATAACCATTATGCTGATTTGCTGGACCGTGGAATCGTTCTTTCAGGCACGGTGGCCGATGAATGTGCGAATGCTCTGGTCATTTCGATTAGCGCTGCTGTCGGTGGTCATGTTCATTTTGGCGATGGCATCGGCCGAAGCATCAGGGTTGGATCGACGCCCCTGTGGGCCGGATTCCATGACAGGACCTTTACGGTTGCTGGTTCCCCAGGGGGTCTTTGGAGCCGATTTCCGGCCTGCTTGTCGACGCCATGATGCGTGTTATGACTCCCCGGGGGCTTCGAAAGATGTCTGTGACCGGGCGTTTCTGACTGAAATGCGTTCGGCTTGTGCGAATTCGCGGACGCCGCGTCTTTGTCGCTTTGTCGCTGGTCTCATGCATCGGGCCACAGCACGACGCGGTGCCAGGGCGTTTGTCAGCGCTCAGCGGATCGCGTTTAGCCAATAAAATTTGCCGGATCAATTGGGATATACTTCAGGGAGAGCGAGAATCAGGGCAGGCTTTTTGGGCTCCGCGGATCTCGGTCGAAAAGGCAGCGGCACTTTCTCGAGTTTAGCCAGCGGTATGTGGTCTGTTTCAGGATTGAAAGCATGAGGGAACCTAGGCATCGCGACGAAGGTCAAGGGGCCGAGCAGGGTTGCGACCAGCAGGATGTATGGATTGCCGACGCTTTGGATGTGTGGGAAGAAGCCCAGGCTCGTGGGGAATCGGTTGACTTGGATGTTTTATGTCAGCACGCGCCTGAAATCTTACCCCTGGTTCGGCAGCGTGTTGCAGCCTTGCAAGCGTTTGACAGTCGATTTCTGTCCGCTGCATTGGAGCAGGAGACGCCAGGTTCAAGTGTTCCTGCTCGCGATGTCCCCTTGAGATCAAGCTTAATCGATTTTAAGAAACTGGCCGAAGGGGGGCTGGGGACAGTTTACACTGCGACCGACACGCAACTGCACAGAAGGGTTGCGGTAAAGTTTTTAAAGTCATCGCACTTTCGCGACACGCACGCAGAAAATAGGCTGCGTGTCGAGGCTGAAATTACAGGCAGGCTGGAGCACCCGGGGATCGTGCCGCTGTATGCTTACGGAAAAACTCCGGAGGCCCAGCCTTTCTACGTGATGCGGTTGGTCGAAGGCGAATCACTGGCAGACGCGATCTTGCGTTTGCATGCCAGCGGTAAGCTACAGCATCGGGATTTTTTCAGTCCTTCGTTTCACGCTTTACTGCGCAAGTTCATATCGATTTGTGAGGCGATCGCCTATGCGCATAACCGCGGTGTGTTGCATCGTGATATCAAGCC
>SLFV01000151.1 GCA_007124075.1 Roseimaritima sp. | reverse complement strand
TGCGCTGGTTCGACCAAAAATCTCTTTTGACCCAACCTTGAACCATGTTCTTAGGAGAACCTCACGTGGTCGCGATACAATTGTCCGCAGCGCGAGATCGTTCTGCGGATCTACTGGACAGCCTTGATTTTCAGGAAGAGACATTCGTTGATGAACCGCTTAGCATTTCCGAATTCTTGTTGGTATGCGAGGCAACCGCCGCTTCGGACACCGTCGGCTTGTGGCGATTTACTTTGGAAACTGCGGCGGGTGAAACATTAATGGACGTCCACGAAAAGGAATTTGGGTCGCCCAATCGTTTGGCATTACTGGCGGTCGTTCGCGGTTTGGAATCGATTGAAGGGCAAGCGAGGGTGACGTTGGTTTCCACCAGTCGTTACGTCATTCGCGGCCTTCGCGATTCGTTGCACCGCTGGAGGGAGAATGGGTTTGTGTGGGAACATTTTGGTCGCAATGTCGCCGTGGAGAACGCGGATCTTTGGCGGCGCGTTGACCGGGCCCTGCACTTCCACGAAGTTCACGCCTGTTTAGTATCCGCGACAACGGTTTCTGCGCACGGAACCACGGGCCAAGCCGCGTCACCGAAGTTCCGTCAGTCGACGGCACCACGACCCCACGTGCCCGCACCGACCGATCGTTTGCGGCGATGGCTGTTGTCGCAATGCGGGACCGCAGCCCCGAAGCGTCGCTACGGGCCAGCCGATTTAGCCTTGGCATAAGGGAATTCCTTTGCCATGGCGGTGCGGTTGGCAGTTGGGCGTCCCCTCCCGGCTTGACTCGCCAACCGCACCTGTTTGCAGTGGCAGATCTTGTTACGATCAAGATATATGTGTTTCTCTGTGGTCATAAGGATAACCATGCATACACAATTGACCCTCACCGAAATTAGCAGCTTGATCAACGGCACCTGCGCCAACCCGGCGGAGATTTTAGGCCCCCATCCGATCGACTATCAGGGGACTCCCGCGACTGCTGTGCGGAGCTTTTTCCCCCATTCCAAAGCGGCTTGGGTCGTCGATTTGTCCGACGGCAGCCGTCGTCCGATGCGAAAGCTGCACCCGGAGGGCATTTACGAAGCGATTTGTCCCGCCGAACTGACTTCGCATCGCGGCCAAACCGAAGCATCCGCCAGTTCGGGGCAGTCGCCTCGATACGTACTGCAAGTCATTCAAAACTCCGGTGAGATGGTCGCCATGCAAGATCCGTACACAGTGCCTTCGATTTTAACCGATTTTGATCGTTATTTGATTGGCGAAGGAAAACACTACGAATTGTACAATCGTCTGGGTGCTCAGGTCCGCAGCCTTGGCGATGGGCCGGAGGACAATGATCGCGGGGTCAACTTTGCTGTCTGGGCACCCAATGCGCGAACCGTGCAGGTTGTGGGTGACTTCAATGGTTGGGATGGACGTAACAGCGTGATGCGGGTTCATCCTTTCCTGGGGGTTTGGGAGTTGTTTGTGCCGCGGGCCAAGCCAGGTGACCGTTATAAATACCGTCTGCAGACCGAACACGGCGAGTGGGTTGATAAGTCAGACCCGCTGGGTTTTGCCGCTGAATTGCCACCGCTGACAGCATCCGTCGTGGCGGACCTGAGCCAGTACCAATGGAATGACCAGGAATGGTTGGAAAAACGCGCCGCGCACAACCCGTTGCAAAAACCTTTTAACGTGTACGAGGTCCATCTGGGCAGTTGGCAGAAAGGACCGGGACGCGTCCACGGGTGGCTGGATTATCGTGACCTTGCGCACCGCTTGGCGGATTACTGCCACCGCATGCACTTCACCCATGTCGAATTAATGCCCATCAGCGAACACCCCTTCACGGGTTCGTGGGGGTATCAGACTGTGGGTTATTTTGCCCCCACCAGTCGGCATGGCAACCCCGAAGATTTCATGTACTTCGTGGACTATATGCATCAGCAGGGAATCGGGGTTTTGGTTGACTGGGTACCTGCCCACTTTCCCAAGGACGCGCACGGGCTTCGTCGTTTCGATGGGTCGCCGCTATACGAACACGCCGATCCGCGGCAGGGAGAGCATCCTGACTGGGGGACGATGATCTTCAATTACGGACGTAACGAAGTCCGCAATTTCCTGGTTGCCAACGCGTTGTTCTGGTACGATCGCTACCACATTGATGGCTTGCGGGTCGACGCGGTGGCTTCGATGCTGTATCTGGACTATAGTCGCGAGGCGGGACAGTGGATTCCCAACCAACATGGTGGTCGCGAGAATCTGGAGGCGATCGAATTTCTGCGGGAATTTAATGTCGCGGTTCACGAAAAGTTTCCCGGGGCAGTAACGGTTGCGGAGGAATCAACGGCATGGCCCGGGGTCTCCCGCCCGGTCGATAGTGGTGGCTTAGGGTTCACGTTCAAATGGAACATGGGCTGGATGAATGACTCGCTACGGTACATGCGCAACGAGCCTATCCATCGCCAATATCACCACGACGAACTAACGTTCAGTCTGATTTATGCCTTTGCGGAAAACTTTACCCTGCCGCTGTCGCACGATGAAGTGGTTCACGGCAAAGGATCGTTGATTGCCCAAATGCCAGGTGATTTATGGCAGAAATTCGCCAACCTACGACTGCTGTATTCGTACATGTGGACGCACCCGGGCAAGAAACTGTTGTTCATGGGCGGCGAAATGGCGCAGTGGACCGAATGGCATCACGATCACGGGCCTCAGTGGGAATTGCTGGAGTTCCCAAGCCACCGTGGAATTCAGAACTTGGTTGCGGATCTGAACAAGCTGGTGGTGGAGAACGCGGCCTTGCACGTGGAAGATCACGTTGGCGAAGGCTTTGAGTGGGTTGACTGCATGAATCGCCAGGATAGCGTGCTGGTGTACCTGCGGAAAAGCCAGCAGGCTGCACCGCTGCTGGTCTGTTGCAATTTCACTCCCGTCCCTCGCGTCGACTATCGCGTGGGAGTGCCCACGCGCGGCTACTGGGAGGAAATTTTCAACAGTGACTCTGCCACCTACGGCGGTTCCAATCTGGGCAACTATCCCGGATGCAATGCAACAGGTGTTGCACACCATGGACGGCCCGATAGCGTGCTGGTCACCCTGCCCCCGCTGGGCGTGACGGTTTTCCGCTTACAATAAACCGAAGCGCTGTCGGTCAGGAACCGAGCGCGAAAGCCCTTTAGCTCTCGTCCTGTTCGCGCAGTTTTGCCAGGACGCTGAAATCTTCCAGCGTGGAGGTGTCTCCCGCCGTCTCGTTGCCCGCCGCGATGTCTCGCAACAGTCGCCGCATGATTTTCCCGCTCCGCGTCTTGGGCAGGGTGGAGGTAAAGCGAACATCGTCGGGTTGGGCCAAGGCGCCGATTTCCTTCCGCACGTGCTGCCGCAGTTCCGCCCGCAACTGTTCGGTCGGCTCCGCGTCTCGAATCGTGACAAACGCCGCAATTCCCTGCCCTTTTAGTTCGTGCGGGCGTCCCACCACTGCGGCTTCGCAAACCGCCGGGTGGCTGACCAATGCGCTTTCCACCTCAATCGTGCTTAATCGATGCCCCGACACATTGATCACGTCGTCAATCCGACCCATGATCCAATAATACCCATCCTCATCGCGCCGCGCATTATCACCCGTTAAGTATTTGCCGGGGACTTTTTCCCAGTACTGCTGGACGTAGCGCTCCGGGTCCCCCCAAATACCCCGCAACATCCCGGGCCATGGCTGACCGATACACAACATTCCCCCGTCTTCAGCCGTGATGCCTTGCCCCTGTTCATTAAACACCTCCGGGAAAACCCCAGGTAACGGATGCGTGCAGGAACCCGGTTTGGTCGACGTGATCCCCGGCAGCGGGCTCATCATGATGCCTCCCGTTTCGGTTTGCCACCACGTATCGACAATCGGACACTTACCTCCTCCGATTTTCTGGTGATACCAAATCCAGGCCTCGGGATTAATCCCTTCGCCCACGGTTCCCAACAACCGCAAACTGGAAAGATCATGGCGTTCGACATGCTGGTCCCCCCATTTAATGAACGCGCGGATCGCAGTCGGGGCGGTATACAGAACCGTCACCTTGTATTTTTCCACCAGCTCCCAAAACCGATCCTCCGCGGGATGATTGGGGGCACCCTCGTACATCAAGCATGTTGCCCCCGCCGACAGCGGACCGTAGACAATGTAGCTGTGTCCGGTGATCCAGCCACAATCGGCGGTACACCAGTAGACATCGCTTTCCCTGTGATCAAAAACCCACTGGAACGTCCGCTTGGCCCACAGGTTGTACCCTGCGGTCGTATGCAAGATGCCTTTGGGTTTCCCAGTGCTGCCACTGG
>SLFV01000466.1 GCA_007124075.1 Roseimaritima sp. | reverse complement strand
TAATGCAATGGATCCTATTCGAAAACTGTTCGCGCAGACCATCGATGCCCGTACTCGGAATTTCACCGCCAGCCATTTCAGTTTCAATAACGAAATTGGCCAATGCCCGCATTGTCAGGGGGATGGTGTCCAGTTGATTGACATGCAGTTTTTAGCCGATATTTCGATGACGTGTCCCACCTGTGAGGGCAAGCGTTATCGACCCGAGGTGTTGGCGGTCCGGTACCGAGATCGCAACATTGCGGAATGCTTGCAGATGACAATTCGGCAGGCCAGTGGGTTCTTTCGTGGGCAGCCGAAAATTCAGCAGAAATTGCAACCGATGATTGATGTCGGTTTGGGTTATCTGCAGTTGGGGCAGGCTGCAAACACGCTTTCTTCCGGCGAATCTCAGCGTCTGAAACTCGCGGCTTTTTTAACCGGGGCGAAGCGTCGCAAAACGCTGTTTCTGCTGGATGAACCAACGATCGGATTGCATTTTGCGGATATTGTTCGCTTGCTGGATTGCTTCACCACGTTGCTGGATGAGGGGCATTCGTTGATCGTCGTTGAACACAACCTACAACTCATGGCCGCTGCAGACTACCTGATTGACATCGGGCCTGGAGCCTCCGCAGCGGGGGGGCGGGTGATCGCAACGGGAACCCCGGAAGAAATCGCGGTCACATCTCACTCGGCAACCGGCAGGGCTCTGGCGACTTGGTTGGAAAAACCCTTCGTTCCCAACAGCCCTTCCCACGACAAATGATGCTCCTGTGCACACTTCTGCAAGCGACGGATGTTCACTTCTTCCGTGGTAAAGGAAGCCTTTTCCCGTATTACGACCTGCGATCTTTTTTTTCGTTGTAGCAGTTGTGCAACTTATGCCGATTGTTCCTGATGCACCGGTCCTGTCTCACGCGGAGCAGTCCTTCTAGCCTGCGTCGGCCTCCCGATGGAAATCGTTCGCCAGGCACGTGACCGGAGTATCCAGCTAGTTTTCCCGCAATTGGCTAAAAAGATGAAGTCACGAAATCCCTTTAGATCCACTCCGCGCAGTCGCTGTCGGTTGCTCGCTGCAACCTGCATGGCGATTGTTTCTTCGCAGTTCAGTATCTCGCAGGCACAGCAACCGCTGAAGATGCCACCGCAGCAATCGGTTCCGACGCAGCAGGCAATGGTGCCTTCGCAGCGGGTGCCGCAATCAACTCCGGCGAACAAGGCGGCGGACGGCCCACTGCTGGAGGTGGTCAATGTGCCGGTCGACCACGCCAAAGCGATCGGAACCGCGATCGGATTGCGTTATCGGCAATTCCAAAACGTGCAAATTTCTACCGACGCCCGCGAGGGAAAGATCCTGGTGATGGCGCCGGCGAGCCTGCAGTCGCAAATCACCGATGACATCAATCGTCTGGTGCCGCCTGCCAACGACCCTGGCGTCCAGCATGCAGTAGGGCGCAACAGCTTTGGTCAGCAAGCCATGCAAGTTGGCTATGGCCCAGGGACGGTCAAGCTGTCCTTACATCGCGTTGGCTGGCAGCGTTTCGAGGATTACTTGGCAGAGGCTGCGGGAAGGCCTATTCCGGTAACAACGCAACGCAACGGAGAGCTTGCCACGTTCCGATTGGTGGACGAACCACTGAAGGGAACCACGATCGAAGTTGACCGACGCGAAAACGCGGTAACGGTATTCGCACCGCAGCCTGCGATTAGTGGTTGGCAAAAAATGATTGGTTCGCTGGAACAAGGGGACCTGCCGCCGGGAGCGATAACGCAACTGGTTCGGGTCCGCGATGCGGAACCAGCACCGATTCAACGCGCGATTCGTCTGCTGGGCACGCTGGGTGATGATCAAGCAGCCGTTGTCCGCAAACTTCCGCGGGATAGTGTCGCAGCGGCGGCCCAACAGTTAGTCCAAAACAACCAACAACCGACAGCAGACGATGATACTGACCAGCTCATTGGTCCTGATGAAGATGCTGATGGTGAGGCGGCCGGTGCCGGTTTGATCGGGGACGTTCAAATTCAGTTTGTCCCGGAGCTAGGCATCATTGTCCTGAAAGGCAGCAAACGCGATGTCGCCCGAGTCCAAGAAGTGATCAGCGAAATCGAAGCGAAATCGGCGATCACTCAGCCCGAGGTGGTGATCCAACAACTGGAGCATGTCAACAGCCAAGCCCTGGAAACGTTACTGCGGGATTTGTACACCGAAGTCTTATCAGCGCGACAAGGCGAAGTCAGCATCACTTCGCTGGACAAGCCCAACGCATTGCTGCTGATTGGTCGACAAGAAGCGGTCAACGCGGCGGTGGAGTTGATTGAAAAACTGGATGTCCCCGTCGCACCGTCAACACAACTGCGTGTGTTTCGGCTGGAGCATGCATCGGCGGTCGATGCGGAGGAAACCGTTCGCGGATTTTTTGTCGACCGTCCAGGATCCGATGATAACCCCCGTCCCAATTTGGGCTTTCGCGCTCGCGTGATCGCCGACTACCGAACCAATTCGCTGATTATCCAGGCCTCTCCACGGGATATGCGTGAGGTTGGCAAGTTGATTCGCGAACTGGATGTTAAGAACATTGAATCGCAGAACGAGTTGCGGATTGTCAAACTGCGCAATGCCTTGGCGGAGGATCTGGTGGTGGTCATTCGCAGCACGATCACCGGCACGGAGGAAACCCCCAACCCGAACGCGAACACGCCATCAAGCGCACTGTCGATGGTGACCCTTGATGCGGAGGGCAATCAAACCATCAATTCCGGTATTTTGATCGGTACCACGGTCAACGCCGATGCCAACTCCAACACGATCATTGTGCGTGGACCTGCCAACAGTTTACCACTGGTCGAAGCATTGATTCGCCAATTAGACCAACCACCAGGCAACGAATCGTATATCAAGGTCTTTACATTAGAAAACGGTGATTCCGGACAGTTAACGGCCGCGCTACAGCAATTGTTTGGCGTAGGCGCGCCCACCGGAGGTGTTGGTCAAGCCAACCTGGCGGGACTGCCGCCGGCGACTGCGGGAACTGAAAGTTCGTTGGTCTCGCTACGCTTCAGCAGTGACATTCGGACCAACAGCATCATCGCCAGCGGTTCTGCCAGCGACCTGGAGGTGGTCGAGAGCATTTTATTGCGTTTGGATACCAATGGTTTTGCTGACCGGATGTTCGAAGTCGTTTGGCTCCGCAATCAATACGCCCCTGATGTGGCCGAGGCGCTGCAACAATTTGTCACCAGACGCCAAACTCAACTATTGAACATCCAGCAAGCGGCGTTGGGTGGCCTGTCCCCCTTCGATGCCCTAGAAAGGGATGTCGTCGTGGTGGCCGAACCGGTCAGCAACAGTCTGGTGCTGAGCGTCGCACCGCGATTGTACACAACCATCCGCCGCATGATCGATCAATTGGATCGTCGCGCACCGATGGTGTTGGTGAAGGTGGTTATCGCGGAAGTCACGCTGGACGACGGAGTCGAATTCGGAGCCGAATTTGGTTTGCAGAATGCGTTGCAATTCGATCGCGGGATTGCCAACCTCCCAGGTGCTGGTGACTCCAACCCACAAGGGTTACCGCTTGGTCCGGCACCTACATCCACACCTGGTTTCAATTTCAACAACAACGGATCGACCAACGTTAACAGTGCAGGACGTGGAACACTAGCCGAGCGGGCAGTGACGTCCTTCGGCCTGGGAACCTCCAGCGGACAGTTTGGATTCGGCGGCTTCGTGCTGAGTGCCGCTAGCGATTCGGTCAGCCTCCTGATGCGTGCCCTCCAGCAATCGGGGCGACTACAGATCCTTAGCCGACCCCAGCTGATGACGCTTGATAATAGTGCGGGGACGGTTCAGGTTGGCGCTAAGGTACCGCGAATTAACGGCGTTATTGTCAATTTTCAAGGCAATCAGATTGTCGCCGAAGACGTGGATGTGGGCCTGATTCTGAACATCCGCCCGCGCGTCGGTCGTGATGGACTGATCGTCATGGAGGTTAACGCTCAGCGGTCGGCAATCGACGACACGACCGGCGTACCAGTGGGTTTTGGCCCTGGCGGTGAAGTGATCAACAGTCCGCTGATTAATATCACCAGTGCGGAATCAGTGGTAACGGCATACTCGGGTCAGACCGTGATCTACGGCGGGCTGATTCAAAAGACTCGCTCCCAGCGTAGTCGCAGGCTACCGTATGTATCCAACATCCCGTTGCTGGGCGCTTTGTTCCGATTCGATCGCGAAATCGAGGTCCGCAGCGAACTGTTGGTAGTGCTAACTCCAATGATCGTTTCTAGCGAAGAGGACTTGGAGTATGTCAAGCAGACCGAAAGC
>SLFV01000442.1 GCA_007124075.1 Roseimaritima sp. | reverse complement strand
TTCTCGGTGGCGGTGCGTACGACCACTTCATTCCCGCGACCGTTGATGCGTTGTCGGCGCGGGGTGAATTTTTCACATCCTATACCCCTTACCAGGCGGAAGTCAGTCAAGGCAATTTGCAGGTGATGTTTGAGTATGAAACGTTGATGACTCAACTGACCGGCTTGGATGTCTCCAACGCGAGCCTGTACGATGGCGGATCGGCGGCGGTCGAGGCGGTGCTGATGGCACTTGCGATCAAACGAGAGCGAAGACGTGTGGTCACCTCCGCCGCGGTGCATCCGGAGTATCGCCAGATTCTGCAAACCTACCTGCAAGGCTTGGACTGCGAACTCGTGATCGTCCCTTTGGATAGCGAAGGCGGTTCCAGCGCATTAGGCGCTGCAATCGACGACCGCACCGCCTGCGTGCTGTTGCAGCATCCTAATTTTCTAGGACACCTAGAGGCGGTTCCTCAGATTTGCTCCGTGGCCAAACAGCATGGTGCGTTAACGATTCAGGTGTTCGATCCAATCAGCCTGGGAATGCTAAAACGGCCCGGAGAACTGGGCGTGGATATCGCGGTCGCCGAAGGGCAATGTTTGGGGAATCCGCTCTCCTTTGGCGGACCCTATTTGGGAATTATCGCTTGTCAGGAAGCGTTGGTCCGGCGGATGCCTGGACGAATCGCTGGACAAACCACCGACCGTCGCGGGAAACGTTGTTGGGTTCTGACCCTACAGACACGGGAACAACACATCCGACGCGACAAAGCAACCAGCAACATCTGCAGCAACCAAACGCTGCTGGCACTCCGGGCGACCATTTATCTGTCGCTCCAAGGGCCTCGGGGAATGCGGGAAACGGCTGAGCACTGTTATCGCAAAACCCAGTATGCTCGCGATCGCGTTTTACAACACTCACGCTATACCACCCCCTTTGCGGGCCCCACGTTTCGCGAGTTTGTGGTCCGCGACTCCGCTGGCATGGTTCCGAAATTGCTCGCTGATATGCTTCAGCATCGCTTCTTGGCTGGGGTTCCCTTGGGACAATGGTATCCCGAACTTGACGATTGTTTTCTGGTTGCGGTCACGGAGCGCCGGACCCGCCCGGAGATCGATGCGTTTGTGGAAACACTTGGATCGGCGGTAATGTCAGGAGTTTTTGCCAATGCGTAATCAACAAGCGACGAAACTGATTTTCGAGTTATCGCGACCAGGACGCCGGGCAGCATGCTTGCCCGAACTGGAACCCATGGTTGCAAACGCTGGCACGGCCCTCGGCCAGGAGTATCTTGCAGAGGACGATTTGCCGTTGCCAGAACTGGCCGAACCCGACGTGGTCCGGCATTTTACCAACTTGTCCACGTTGAACATGAGTGTCGATTCGCACTTCTATCCGCTGGGTAGTTGCACGATGAAATACAACCCCAAACGCAACGAGCGTTTGGCCGGGCTGCCAGGCCTGATTGACGTTCATCCCTTGCAACCTTCCGAATCGATTCAAGGGTTGCTGTCAGTTCTGCATGGCTTGCAGTCGATGTTAGGGGAGATCAGCGGATTGCCAGCCGTAAGTTTGCAGCCTGCCGCCGGTGCCCACGGCGAACTGACCGCGCTGATGGTTGCGGCTGCCTATTTTCGCGATCTCGGGCAGCAACGCCCTGTTGTCCTGACCGCCGATTCGGCTCACGGCACCAATCCCGCTAGCGCCGTGATGGCTGGTTTTCAGACCAAGACGGTTCTCAGCAATTCGGATGGCCTCGTCGACATGGATGACCTGCTTGCAAAGCTTGATCAGCGGACTGCGGTTTTCATGCTGACCAACCCGAATACGCTAGGGCTGTTTGATCATCAGATTTGCCAGATCACTCAGGCCGTTCATGACGTTGGCGGCTTGGTCTATTTGGATGGTGCCAACATGAATGCAATTTTGGGTATTTCTCGGCCGGGGGACTTCGGGGCCGATTTGATGCACTTTAATCCGCACAAAACTTTCAGCGGTCCACACGGTGGCGGTGGACCAGGCGCGGGGCCCATTTGTGTCCGTGATTTTCTGGAGCCCTACCTCCCGACCCCAGCTATCGTCTTGAACCCCGACACAAAGCAATATGAGTTTCAGTCTGACCGGCCGTTATCCATCGGTCGCGTACGCAGTTTTTTCGGCAACACGGGTGTTCTATTGCGAGCGTATTGCTACATCCGCACCCACGGCCCGGAGGGGCTACGTCGGGTCAGTGAGGATGCGGTTTTGAGTGCCAACTATTTGCTTAGCAAGGTCAAACATTTCCTACATATTCCTCACGGGGATCGCTGCATGCACGAATTTGTCGCCTCGGCTGCGGGGCTGAAGAAACAACACGGCATCAGTGCGATGGACCTTGCAAAACGGATCTTGGATTTTGGTTTCCATGCGCCAACGGTTTACTTTCCCTTGGTCGTGGATGAAGCGGTGATGATCGAACCCACTGAAACGGAAAGCAAGGATACGCTGGACGCTTTCGCGGCAGCGCTATTCCGGATTACCGAAGAGGACCAAGAACTCCTACATGACGCCCCGCACTCGACGCGAATCAGCCGACCCGATGATGTCGCCGCGGCGAGGAAACCGCAACTCCGCTGGATAAGCGCAGAGGACCCGATGGAAAGGTAAGCCTTGCAACCATCCCGAATCATTATCGATGCTCCCCGGCGCGCTGCTAAGAATATGGCCATTGACCAGGTATTGTTGGAATCGGTGGCCGACGGTCAGCCAGCAGTGTTACGCTTCTATCAGTGGGCAGAACCTTCGCTAAGCCTAGGGTATTTCCAGAGAGTCTCCGAGCGTTCAGCCCACGAACCAAGTCAACCCTGCAAACTTGTCCGGCGAGTCACCGGGGGGGGAGCCTTGGTCCACGATTATGAACTGACATACAGCCTGAGCCTGCCCACGTTGGGCCGAACCGCTGCAGCCTTGCAGGACCTTTATACAGTGGTGCACCGTTGTTTCGCGGCCGCGCTTCAACAATTTGGTGTCGCGCCGGTCATGTCGGCAATCGCTGCAAAGACCCAGGGAGCGGATTACTTTTTATGCTTTCAGCGGCGTACCGAAGTCGACTTGGTGCTGGCAGGTTACAAAATTCTGGGCAGCGCACAGCGGCGCACTAAGACCGCGGTTTTGCAACATGGCGGCCTGTTGTTGCGGTCCAGCTCTTATGCTCCAGAATTGCCGGGGGTCTTGGAACTCTCCGGTGTTGAAGTACCGCTCCCCGCATTGCTTCCCGTGGTCATTGCTGAATTGACTCGAGAGGTCGATGAATTATCGGCCTGGGAACGTTCAGAAGTCGCTACCGCGGAACTGGAACGATCCGCATGGTGGGAACAGGAGCGGTTTGCCAGCCCGCATTGGCTGACGCGTCGAACGTAACAACTGACGACCACCCGACACCCCTCCCTTAGGCCATGCCCCCCTGCCCTCTGCAACCTCGTCCCACTTCCAAATTACTCCTGCGAAATGCTCGGCCAGCGCATCACGACGACGACATAAAGCTTTCAAATGAATATAATTGAGCCTATTGAGGGGTTTATGTCGATAAATCTAGACGCTCGATTCGTGTGGTTCGACGGTAGAACACTGGACTGTTTGCTGCGGTTTTCAACAGCATTTTTCTATCACGATAGATAAGCGTGATCTTTCACAGTTGAGAGGAATTCAATGCAGGTAAAGCTGAAACTCGCAGTTGGCGAAAAGGAGACGAAGGAGATTCTTGTCGCGAAAGACAAGTTCCTGATCGGTCGGAGCGAAAAGTGCCAGTTACGCCCCAAAAGCGAATCAGTCAGTCGCATGCACTGCGTGATCGTTGTTCGTGACAAACAGGTGCTGGTTCAGGATTTGAAAAGCCGTAACGGCACTTTCCTGAATGACTCGCGGTTGCCGAGTGATCGCGCCAAACGGTTGCAAAACGGAGACATCCTGAAGGTCGGCAAACTGACGTTCGAAGTCGTTGTGGAGCACGGTTTGGCAGGGACGAAAAAGCCTGAGGTTCGAGACGTGAAGGATGCCGCTGCAAGAACCGTCGAGGGTCGAGGAGACAGCCGATTCGAAGATGTCGATATCACCAATTGGCTGGACGAAGCCGATCAATTGGATCGAATTCGGCAAGCGCGCGACCCCGACACGCGTCAGTTGAGGCTGGAGGATCTACAGCAGGAAATATCTTCGGACAGCGGGGAACTGTCGGTCGGAGATGGGGCTGCCGATCCCACGGAGCAGAGCGGTGCGGAAGACGAACAGCAAGAGAAAAAATCGGGACGCCCCCCCAAGGGACCACCCAAGAAACTACCTAAAGATGCGTTTAAAAAACAAACC
>SLFV01000157.1 GCA_007124075.1 Roseimaritima sp. | reverse complement strand
GATCGAAGGTTGTGACCGGAAGTTACGATCGCCAGTGGATCATTTGGGATACCACGACAGGCGAACCCCTGTTGTCACGTCAGGGGCACAATGGGGCAATTTTCCACGTGGCTTACGCCAACAACGGACGGTTGATCGCAACTGCCAGTGCCGACGAAACCGTCAAATTGTGGGAGACTGAGTCTGGACGACGGATGGATACATTGCCTCAACCACAAGCCGAGGTCATGTCGGTACATTTCACGCCGGACGATGCGTTCCTTGTTGCTGCCAGCAGTGACAGTCGTTTCCGTGTTTGGCAGGTCGTATCGTGGGACAAGCCCCAGATCAACCCGCTTCGGATCACCAGATTTGCGGATGAATCCCCCATCACTCATGCGTCGTTATCCCCTGCAGGGGATTATTACGTCACGATTAGCGAAGCAGCGAAACTGAACGTTTTTCGAGCCCACGATTGGAGTCCCAGCGGAGTTTCGGAAACATTGCCCGATCACGCCAGTGGAATCCAGATTACGGCAAGCGAAGACCAGCTACTTGCACATGTTTCCCTATTGAATGGTGAGTTGGTTTCCATCCCCCTTGATGAAAAGCAAATCGAGCCGATAGGCACGGAGACACCACAAGCTGAATCGATCTACCTAGACTTGGATCCTGGGCAGGAGGTCAAACGTGAAGCATTTCTGTCGCGATTGGAAAGTCGCCGCGAACGCGAGGGTCCCCAATGGGCACCACGAGGTCTGGTTGTCTCTGGCATCATCAGACGGGGCAAAGAGGGGCCGGGGGAATTTCACCGGTACCCCTTTCAGGTGCACCGCGGGGAGGTTTGGGTGATCGAAACCGACGCGCAATCGATGCAGTCACCTTTGGACACGATTGTCGAAATTTTGGACGAACCGTCACAGCAGCCCGTGACGGCGGTCCGGTTACAGGCTATCCGAGACAGCTATTTCACGTTTCGTGGCAAAGACAGCCTTCAGTCTAGTGATTTTCGCTTGTTTGCGTGGGAGGAGATGGAACTGGACGAGTACCTTTATGCTTCGGGTGAGGTGACGAAACTGTGGATGTATCCGCGCGGACCTGACAGCGGATTTCTGGTCTATCCTGGCAACGGCAGTCGCTGGACCTACTTTGGCACCTCCGCCGTCGCTCATGGTTTGGGGGAGCCAGCCTACATTGTTAAGGTTCTGGAACCTGGTGAGGTGCCGCTAGCAAACGGTTTGCCCGTATTGGACATTCCCTTCGCAAATGATGACGATCCGCAACGCCGAAAAGGCACCGACTCGCAAGTCGTTTTCACCGCTCCCAACGACGGGAACTACATTGCACAAGTCCGCGATGTGCGCGGGCACGGAGGCGACGATTTTCGTTACCGACTAACGATTCGCCCTGCGAATCCGAGCTTCATCGCACGCGTCGTGCCAAGCAAAGGACCGATTTTCCCTGGTGCAGGTCGAGAGATAGGTTTGCAGATCGACCGACGGGACGGTTTCGAGGGGCCGGTACGTTTTCGGTTCAGCGGTTTGCCCGCCGGGGTTCACATTACCTCCCCAGTGGACATCGAATCGGGGCAAAATCAAGCCGTTGCGACCGTTTGGGCGGATGCGGATTTGGACGTGGAGGGTCTAAGCGAACCATTTGAATTGTTCGCCACTGCGACGGCGGAGATCGCGGGGCGACGGCGCGAGCAGCTCGTTGTGCCGGAACAGAAGCTAAGCCTCGGGCAACAGCCACCGCTGACTTTGACATTGGAACCCCTTGCAGATGTACCGCACAATGGTCAAACCTGGACTTTGCAAATCCGGCCGGGACAAACCGTTCAAGCTCGTGTTGTTGCCCAGCGGCACAGTCACACGGGGGAAATTTCGCTGGGGAAGGAGACTGCTGGGCGGAACACCGCACACGGCGTCTTTGTCGATAACATCGGGCTGAACGGTTTATTGATCACAGCAGATTCTGACGAACGTGACTTTTTTGTTACAGCGGCCCCTAAGGCGGAACCGGGTATCCGGCCTTTTTTTCTGACCGCCGGTGTTGCGGGCGGGATCACTTCGCCACCGATCATGTTGGAAGTTGTCATGCCTTCAGGCGAGCGGTAGATTCGTTGCCGCCGCGCGCTCACTAAGACGTTCCTTGCACACGCCTGCCTGGTGGTTCACTCGTTCTGCCTGCCCGCAGCTTTTGCTTGGTTCGTCCCCGCCCCATCGGCGTGTTGCGGGGGTATGCAGTGTCGAGAAAAACCGCGATTCCAATTGACTTCTACCCGCTCGATCACGTATCGAACCTAACAAGCGGTCGGAAAAGGGGGCTGGCCCATTTCCAACCGACGGCTTAGCGACGTCAATTACGGTCAGGCCGCGTGACAATCATTTGGCAACAAACTCAGGTCGGCAAGGATGCAGACACCCCTGTTTGGTCAGCTACTGAAAATTGGCTTTTTCGCCGTGGCGATTGTCGGTGTAGGTTGTTCCGCCTTCCGCAGTGGCGATCAGGACTCCAGTAGCATTAAGGACCTGCTTGTTGCCCCCGACCCGCCCGACTTTATTGGGGACGCGGCGGTCCCCTTCGGATTGACCTATGCGCGTGTCCAGGGCGTCGGGGCTGTCAAAGGTTTGAATCGAACCGGGGGGCCCGCCCTGCCATCGGAACAGCGAGATCGTCTGTTGGCGGAGATGCGAACGCACGATGTCGCCCAGCCTGAAAAGTATTTGGAATCCGAGCGTACGGCAATGGTTGTCACCGAAACCGTACTGCCTCCCGGGTTAAAAAAGGGAACGCGTTTGGACGCAATGATTCAAACGCCGCCACGTTCACAGGTCAGCAGTCTGCAAAACGGTTGGTTAATGCCCGCGCGGATGCAGGAGATGCGCCGTTTGGAAGGCAGTATTAAAACCAGTGACGTCGCCGCGATCGGAACCGGCGCGGTTGTCGTACGTGGCATCCACGCTGGTAACGGAGCGGATGAAATGATGTTGGAGGGAGTCATCCTTGGTGGCGCGGTTGCCCAAATCAATCGACCGGTCGGTTTAGTAATTCGGCCTAAGTACCAACATGTTTTGTTGTCGGCTCAATTCGCCAAAGCAATCAACAAGCGGTTCTATTTCTACGACGGTTCGACGCGGCGCGGCATTGCCACGGCCCGCGAGGATGATTTTGTGCAGATTGAGGTGCCGCCGCGGTATGAAGCCAATGTTCATCGATTGTTGGCGGTCGTCCGGGCCGTGCATGTAAAACGCGGGGACGGCGGCCTGCGGGTGCTGCTGGATGAACTGAGCAAACAGATGGGCGAGCCCACGACCGCGGCGGAGGCGGCGTTGGCACTGGAGGCCCTAGGGGATGACGGCGTGCCCGTGTTGATTGCAGCACTAAGCAAGAACGATAAGGAATTGCGTTTTTACGCTGCCGAAGCTTTGGCCTACTTGGATCGGGAAGAGGCAATCGAACCGTTGATTGAATTGGCAAGAGACGAATCAGCATTCCGCTACGCATGCTTTAAAGCCCTGGAAGGAATGCCGCAGATCAGTGTCAATGATGCGCTGTTTGGACTAATGGACCAAAGCAGCAATGAGGTAAGGTACGGCGCGTTTGTTACCTTGCGAGAACGTCCCAGCGCTCGATCGATGATCGGCGGGCAACGCTTCGGGGACGGTTACTTTGTCCATGCGTTACCATCCAAGGGAGAAACGCTGATCGCGTGCAGTCTGACCAAACGGCCCGAGATCGTAGTGTTCGGAACGGAAACCCGAATCGACTTAAAGGAATCTACCGTCAGTCGTGGCGGTATCGTGATTCGGGAGGAATCACCCGGCAAGCTTAAACTCAGCCGGTTCTATGCAGACCAACCCGATCGATCCGCGACCGCTTCCAACAACATCGTTTCACTTTGCATGGCGGTCGCTGATATGGGGGGAACGTACAGCGATTGTCTTGACCTGTTGCGAACCTTGAAAAGCGAAAAAGCCATTGCCGCGCGGCTCGCATTTGACCCATTACCCCGTCCCTTACGGACCTATTATCGAGACGGTGAAGCGGCTGACGAGCCAACAGGGAAGCGCGAATCGTTGGGGCCGACCGATATTTCGCCCGAACCACCCGCGACGAAAAGCCTGTTGGACCGGATGCAGTGGTGGAAATCGGAGCCTTAACCAACCACCATCAGGCCTCGCCAGCGTCTTGCAACTGGGGGAGCCGAGGATGCATCTGCCAGGACCGTGGATTCTTCTAGGGATCACTTTAAGGCGAGCGGCAGATGAAAATTTACCTCCGTTTTTAGTAAAATGGGGCTTCCAAGCCCGTCCCGCGATTAACGGACGGCCTCGGAAGGCCGTCCTACAACGG
>SLFV01000352.1 GCA_007124075.1 Roseimaritima sp. | reverse complement strand
GACCGAACTGGATCAAAAGATTGATTTGTTGCAGAAGGCAGAAAAAGACAAGAACGAACTTCTGGCTCAGTTGACCTCGATGACCTTGAAGGACAAACAGGTCACCGACGAACTGACGCGATTGACCGCGGACAACGAGAAGCTTCGCCAGCAGATTCGCGACGAACAAGAAGATCGTGACAAACTATTTGCTCGTACGTTGGAATTGACGGACAATCTGAACGCTTTGGCCGGGTTGTTGCAGACGCAAAAGGAACGTAACGAAACCTTGGTCGCACAGGTAACGCGGTACACCGAGGTGATTCAGGCCAAGGGTATCAATGTAAACGACCCGATCGATGGTTCTCCGCCTGAACGCAGAGGACGCATTTTAGTAATCGATCGCGCGAACAAGTTGGTGGAACTTTCCATCGGTTTTGACGAAGGTCTTAGGAAAGGACACTTGCTAGAGGTGACACGTGGCGACCAGTACTTGGGCCGCGTTCAAGTTCGGCGAGCCGAACCAGATCGCGCAGTCGCTGCGATCCTGCCTGATTATATGTTGGGAACTATTCGCGAGGGTGACCGTGTCGACACAACTATCGAGTAATCCTATCCCGCGGAAGCAGACAGCGAACGTCTATACCGTGATGTTGTTGTTAAGCATGTTATTCATGTTTGTTGCGGTCATTGCGATGTTTGTGGAATTTCGCCGATATGAGGGAACGCTCCCCTGGAAGACCGATGACGCTCGTCCCCAGGTGATGCGTTCGTTGGACCGCCCGCAATACGGCTAGGTTAGCCGCGGCGAATTGGGCAGCCTTTGAAGTGGATTTGGATTCTAAAGACAGCTTTCTCGCGTCGCTCAATCAACCCGGTTTGCAAATCAATCCGTTCGGGAACTTCCTGAATGTGCTTGTCGACAACCACATCGTAACCGCGCTCGGAGAAAATATCGATCAGCATCGACAGCGCTAGTGGGTCGTGAAAGATAGGATCTTCGGAGTTCACGTGGGCCCGTCCCGATAAAGCGTGTCGCTTGACGATCGGCATGAATTTATCTTGGATCACCTGGACGATCTGTTGAAACAGTTCGGGATGTTCCAGTTCATAGCCATCCAAACGTTTGACCAACATTTGTCTCGCATGGACAACGATCTCCTCCGCGAGAGGTAACGGAAGCAAGCGATCAAACGTTCGCGGGTCTAGTTCCAGCGAACTCTGGTATTGCAGTTCGCGAATAATATTGGCCTCGACCTTGCTGATTGGACCTTCCGCGTTGACGAAATGGTAGTGATAAATTTCTTTTAGCGACTGCAGTGCATCCCAGGTCTTTTCCTTAAAAACACGATATCGCTGCCTCGCCGTCTGTTCGCTTAGATCGGTTGCCCGTAGTGGCAGGGTTTGCCCGATCCCTGTTTCCTCGACCTCACGGTTGTGCTGGGCAATCTGACGACCGCGCAGCAATTGCCTTTCGATGCTTGTTTTTTCGGTCACAAACAACACCATCGCGTGGATCGTTGGTCGCCGAAAGTTGATCGCCAGCGGGGTATGGGCGAATTCGGTATACAGTTGATTGATACGGTCGACCAGCAGTTTCAAACACTCTACTTGCACACGGGTGCGAGGAAAACCGTCTAGGACTGCTCCGTCGCGAAATTCCTCATTCAGCAAGCGATGCAGCAAGATGCTGACAACCTCCTTGTCCCCCACCATGCCCCCCGCATCTTTAATCGCGGTGGCTTCGGGGGTAATCAGCAATTCACTGACAACAATCGGCGGGCAGGTGAACCCCCGTGTCTGCATTACAAATCGAGTGTGCGTCCCTTTTCCCGCCCCAGGCGCTCCTCCCAACAAAATCAGCTCTTTGGGAAAACGGAGATTTTCGTGCCCAATCTCGGTTTCCAATTGGTCCCAGACCGATTTGAAAATCAATTGGGCGTCCTTGATTTCCAGATCGCTGTTGGTTGGCAATCCGCTGGGTTGGTCCGCAGTCATTATTGAATCGTTAGGTTCCATGAAATCGGCAGCTCAATGGCTTGAACGTAGCACAAAAGAAACTTGTTGCAAAAGATACGACAGTGGCAAGAGACGGCGGGGATCAAGGCTGGTCGCCACCGGTGCATGGGTTCCGTAAAGTTCCTAACCCTTCAATTTCAACCTCGCAAACATCGCCGTTTCTCAAATAACGTGGTGGCTGTCGTGCATCGCCAACGCCTGGTGGGGTGCCAGTGTAAATCAGATCGCCAGCGCGAAGCGTGGTGACCTGCGACACGTAGGCAATGACCTCAGGGATGGAAAAAATCAATTGCCCGGTCGTTGAATCTTGCAGCGTTTCACCATTGAGCCGAAACTGCACGCGGAGACTCCCTGGATCAGGGATGGCGTCACGGTGGACCAAATAGGGTCCCAGGGGTGCGAAGGTGTCAAACGATTTTCCCAGCAACCACTGTCCCCCAGGTTTGCCTTTTTGCCAATCACGTGCGGACACGTCGTGACCGCAAGCGTAACCGAACACATAGTCCATCGCATTGTCGACGCCGACGTAACGACACGTCCGTCCAATGACGACCACCAATTCGGCTTCGTAGTCAACCTTGTCGCAAACCGCGGGCAATTCAATCGCTGCCTCCGGACCGATGACCGCTTCGGGAAATTTAGAAAAAATAATCGGTTCCGTCGGAATGGGACTGCCGGTTTCAATCGCATGATCGCGATAATTCAAGCCAACGCAGATGACTTTGCCTGGTCGTCCCACGGGGGCCAGCAACCGGACCGGTCCGCTTTCGGGCTGAGCGGCTTGCAGCGTCTGGGCGGATAACTGGCTGACAGCATGCATCGCGTCCCAGGGATCAGCGTTATTGTCAAATAGCACGTCAGTTAATCGCTCCAGCGGTATCCGTTCCTCACCGACCGCAACGCCAGTCCGTATTTTTTCGTCTTCGGTTTGATATCGGACAAATTGCACGGCATTTCTCCTGAAGGTGGATTCGAATTAGAAAACCGCAAAGGATAATCGATTTGACGACCAAAGTCAGTGAACCTTCGGTTCAGGTTTGGCAAATATTCAACATCGCTTGATTGGGCAGGTCGTCAGTGGTCGCGGAAACCGTTAAGGTGTTCACTCCGCAAGCTTCTTTCATCCTTCCACAGTGAAATCACCCCCGATGGCTTTGCAGGGCGACGCCACCCCTGATGACGCGCTTCCGTCACGTCGACGACGAGCGGCCATCACGTTTATTTTGCTAACGTTGTTTATTGACATTCTTGGGATTGGCATTGTCATTCCTGTCTTGCCTGAACTGGTCAAGGAGTTGGTCGGTGGTGAAACCGCAACCGCGGCTTTGTATCTAGGGGGCATAACGGGCGCGTATTCCTTAATGCAATTTCTTTGCGCTCCGGTCGTCGGTGCGCTGTCCGACCGCTATGGTCGTCGCCCCATCCTCTTGGCGTCGATGTTCGGTTTTGCCATAAACTTCTTGATCCAAGCTTATGCCCCTACGATTGTGTGGTTGCTGGTGGGCAGGCTGATCGCGGGCGTGATGGGAGCCAGCTTTACGACAGCTAACGCCTACATCGCCGATGTTTCCTCAGCGGAGAATCGGGCGCGCAACTTTGGTTTGGCGGGGGTGATGTTTGGGCTGGGGTTCATCATTGGTCCTGCCATGGGCGGTTTTTTAGGCGAAGTCAACGTTCGGCTGCCGTTTCTGGTTTCGGCGGGGTTGGCAATGCTGAATTTTTTGTACGGATATTTCATCCTACCCGAGTCGTTGCCGCATGAAAAACGGAGTCGATTTCAGTTCTCCAAAGCCAACCCCTTGGGATCGATTTGGCAGCTTAATGCGTATCCGCTGGTTGCTGCTTTGGTGGTGCCATTTTTATTGGCATCGCTGGCGCATCGTGGGTTGGAAAACGTGTGGGTACTGCATAACGGCTATCGCTACGAGTGGACTGGCCGCATGAATGGTTTGACCCTGGGCCTGGTCGGTTTGATGGCCGCGATCGTGCAAGGGGGACTGGTACGGCCCACTATCCGGCAATTCGGCGAGCGAACCATCGCGATTTTTGGCACTTGTATCTCGTGCCTTGCGTTCATGGGATACGCGATCGCCAACGCAGGCTGGATCATTCCCTTGATTGTCGTTTTTGGTTCGCTGGGGGGATTGGCGGGACCTGCGATGCAAAGCATTGTCGCGGCCACGGTCGACGACAATGACCAGGGGAAAGTCCAAGGCGCGTTAACCTCGTTGATCAGCCTGACCAATATCGTGGCCCCAGTCATTTTTACGATGGGATTGTTCGGCTATTTCACTTCAGCGCAGGCTCCGTTTATTTTTCCAGGGGCACCGTTCTTCGTCG
>SLFV01000116.1 GCA_007124075.1 Roseimaritima sp. | reverse complement strand
ACTGGCCCAAAAGAAGCCTAGCTCAGTTTCCACAAGGTAGACTAACGTTGTTGGATCGTTTCACTGGTTTTTCTCGGGACTTCTGAAACGGTTCGGATATCACCTCGGCCTTTTGCTCAACCCTCTCGGCTGCGTTACTCCCCCCGCCGTTCGCTTCGTGGCGGGAGAAAAACCAATGAAGAATTTATTTCCGAACCGTTCCCCAAGTCCAAGCAAGCGGAAAAATCCTACTCTTGGCGAACCATTCCTGGCGGGTGACAATGTCGTCCCTACCGCTCTTCACCGACCCGATAGTTAGTTCACCCGGCATGTCAGATCTAACGATTACGATTCTTCACGGCGCCGATCGCGGCAAAGTGTTTCGAGACCTCACCGTGCCGATGACGATTGGTCGTGAAGAGGGTAACTCAATTCAACTGAATGACGAACGGGTCAGTCGCTGCCATCTGAAAGTTCAGCGTGATAACGACCGCTTGGTCTTGACCGATCTTGACAGCACTAACGGGACCAAAGTGAACGGTCAAGAGACGCATTTAAGGATTCTCCGCTTCGGTGACCTGGTTGCGATCGGACGAAGCTTGATGCTGATCGGCAGTGACGAACAGATCGCGCAGCGGATGGCAAGAATCAGCCAGAAATCCGAAGGCAGCAGTTCGACTTCGCTCAGTCGGGATGCAACGTCATTGGAGGGGTCGCTCGGCTTTGAATTTGGGGAAGGAAAAGTCCCCGCCTTTGCGACTTTACTGGGGCTGACCGAACCCCCAGAAATTCCGGACCGAATGAGTCCCGGCCAAGCAGCGCAATTCTGTGAAATCTTGGAGTATCTGCAAAGTCGATTGCAAAAGCTAATCGAAGCTGCGGATATCGACGAGAAGAGCCAAAACGTTACCGTTAATTTTTCCACCTGGCAGCGACTCTTGGACCTTCAAGCTCGACTCGCTACGCTGGTGCGTAACGTTGCCAACCCGTCCTAGACCCGCTGGCTTCCATGCCCTCATCTGGGCAGAACGTCCGTGTTTCGCAAGAGCGGTGCGAAGACGTTGTTAGGAATTTCTCGAAGAGACCGCAAACGGAGTCCCCTGCAATGGATACCCGTCCATTCGTCCACCTGCACTGCCACAGTCACTACAGCTTGCTAGACGGTGCGGGCGACATCGGAAAATTAATCCAGCGGTGTAAGGACCACGGCATGAATGCATTGGCACTTACTGACCACGGAAACCTGCATGGGGCCTTGGAGTTCTATCGCAAGGCCAAAGCTGCTGGAATCAATCCGATTATTGGATACGAGGCCTACATCGCGCCGGGTAGCCGGTTTGACAAGGACGGTGCAGGCAGCAGCAAGGACGCCAGTTATCACCTGACACTGCTGGCCCAGAATCGAACTGGTTTCAAAAACTTGATCAAAATGGCATCTTCAGCCAGCCTGGAGGGTTTTTACTTTAAACCACGCATCGATAAAGAATTGTTACAGGCGCACCACGAAGGAGTCATTTGCCTTTCGGGATGCGTCAGTAGCGAATTCAGTCGCGCTGTGCTCAAAGGGACGGACACTGCGGAGGCCATCGAAGACGCCTGCAAGATTGCCGGATGGTTTCAGCAATTGTTCAAAGAGCGGTACTTTATCGAGGTCATGAACAATGGCGTCGATATTCAGCGGATGCAACTGGAGGGAGCGACGGACATTGCCAACCGCATGGGGCTGCCATTGGTGGCCACCAGTGATACGCATTATGTCGACCCAGAAGACGCGGAAGCCCAAGACGTCATGTTGTGTATCAATACGGGCCGTTTTCGGACCGACCAATCGCGGATGCGAATGGATGGGAATCAGTACTTCCTACGCAGTCCCCTGCAGATGTATGAGAAATTCCCTGGGCTGGATGACGCGGTGGCTCGAAGTCAACAGATTGCCGATTCCGTCGATATCGACTTGGAACTGGGAAAGCACTACTTTCCTGGCTTCAAGTGCCCTGACAATAAGGAACCCATCGATTACCTCCGCCAACTTTGTATCGAAGGCTTGATCGATCGTTACCACGATAATCCGAAACGCTTGGTCGACGGGGAACTGTCGGCGGAAGTGGTAACTCGCTTGGATCGTGAACTGGCGGTGATCGAAAAACTGGGTTATCCCACTTACTTCCTGATCAACTACGATTTTGTGCATCATGCCCGCTCGCGAGGCATCTGGGCGACCGCGCGTGGCAGTGGAGTCGGGGCGTTGGTTTGTTATGCGCTCTACCTGTCGCATGTCTGCCCGCTTGAATATGACTTGTTGTTCGAGCGTTTCCTAGACGAAAGCCGTCTGGAACCGCCCGATATCGATATCGACTTTGAAAAAGAACGGCGTGGCGAGGTGATCCAGTACGTCAAGGATCGCTACGGTCACGAAAACGTATGCCAAATCGGAACCTTCGGTACCTTGGCAGCACGAGCGGCCATCAAGGATGTCGGGCGAGCCCTGGGTATTCCGCTGGGACGCGTTAACCAGATTACGGAGATGGTTCCGGATGAGCTGAAAATAACCATTCGCAAAGCTTTAGAAAAAAGCGATGACCTGCGTCTGACGTATGAAAATGATCCCGAAATCAGCGAATTGCTCGATCTGGCGATGCGAATCGAAGGGTTGGCTAGGAATGTTGGCACGCATGCCGCAGCGGTCGTGATCGCTGACAAGCCGCTGACCGAATACGTGCCGCTGGGACGTGTCCCTGGAAAACAGGATGTGATCACGCAATGGTCCATGGCTGACGTCGAAGCCGCGGGCCTCCTAAAGATGGATTTTTTGGGGCTTCGTAACCTGACGATTCTGTCCCGCGCGGTTGCGTTGGTGGAGCAGACGACGGGTGAAAAAATCGATCCGCTCAAATTTCCGCTGCAGGATCAAGCGACGTACCAACTGTTGCAGCGGGGAGAAACCAAAGGGGTTTTCCAGTTGGAATCCGGAGGAATTCGGGACCTGCTGCAGCGAATGAAGCCCGACTGCTTTCACGACATTATCGCCACTGCCGCTCTCTACCGGCCGGGACCGCTGGAGGGCGGCATGGTTGATATGTACGTCGATATCAAACATGGTCGCAAGCAAGCCGAGTACAAACATCCTGTGTTGGAAGAGATCCTGGCGGAAACCAATTCCGTGATGGTGTACCAAGAACAGGTGATGCGGATTCTGAATCGCTTGGGTGGCATCCCTCTGGCCAACGCCTACACCTGCATCAAGGCGATCAGCAAAAAGAAGGAGGAGCTGATCAACCAAAATCGCGAGCAGTTTATCAAAGGTGCGGTTGATTCAGGGCTGGAGAAATCCGATGGCGAGGAGATCTGGAGCCTGATTCAAAAATTCGCGGGCTACGGGTTCAACAAATCCCACAGCACGGCGTACGCGCTGATCGCGTTCCAAACGGCTTACCTGAAAGCGCACTACCCTGTCGAGTTTATGGCTGCGTTGCTGTCCAGCGATATCTCGTCGCGAAATTTTAAACGCAAAGACCCGCTGGTGGAGCACATCGAGGATTGCCAACGAATGGGCATTGAGGTCGTTGCACCTGATGTAAATCACAGCGAACCTGATTTCTCGGTGCGTGATGGAAAAATCTACTTTGCGCTAAGTGCAATCAAGGGCTGTGGTGGGTCGACCGGGGCTGCAATCTCCGCCGAACGCAAGAAGAATGGTCCGTTCAAAGATTTGTTTGATTTATGCGAACGAGTCGACCCGACGGCGTGCAATAAATCGGCGATTGAGACGTTGATCAAAGCGGGGGCCATGGATAGCTTTGGAGCCGCACGCAGTCAATTGGTCGCCGTGATTGAACGTGCGATTCAA
Organism: Roseimaritima sp.; assembly: GCA_007124075.1. Classification (GTDB taxonomy): domain Bacteria; phylum Planctomycetota; class Planctomycetia; order Pirellulales; family Pirellulaceae; genus Roseimaritima. The sequence goes on along the minus strand of SLFV01000116.1, from coordinate 537 downwards.
AGCGGGGCGGCCGCGCTGGCGGATAAAAAAAGTGGACAGGCCAGCCTGTTCGGGGACTGGGACGATGCGGAAACGACCGAAGCCCCTGTGGTTAGTTTGCCCGATATCCCCGAGTGGCCCGAAAAGGAATGTGCGACCTTCGAAAAGGAGGTCCTGGGCTACTACCTTTCCAGTCACCCCCTAGCGGAATACGAGGCGAAACTGGCGGCGTTCCGATCGCACACAACCGATCAATTGGGGGCCTTGCCTGATCGAGCCGAGGTCTTGGTTGGAGGCATGATTGGTTCAATCAAAGTTGCACATACCAAAAATGGCAAACCGGGCGCTCCCACTAAGTACGCAAACTTTGACTTGGAAGATATGCAGGGAATGGTCCGCTGCATCCTGTGGCCCACCGGCTATGCGGAAATGGGCGAGCATGTTCAACCCGATGCCGTGATGATCGCGCGCGGTGCCTGCGACAAACGTGGCGATGGGGATGAAGTTAATTTAATCATCAATGAATTGATCGCCATCGAAGACCTGGACGACCGTTTT
>SLFV01000250.1 GCA_007124075.1 Roseimaritima sp. | reverse complement strand
TCCGAAATCACCGCATCAGCGGGTGACAAGGGTGCTGGACCAGGCAACGGAATCGTTTCCGTTCTCTCAATTGGGACCGCACGTTCCTGTCGACAGCCCCCCCCGCAAAGTATCCATCCAGAGGCAGCGACCATGAGAACTCGGAACACGGCAGTCCTTACGGTCGAATCATGTTCAATGAGATGGAGCCGGTCAGGGGTTGGAAGGCAAGCGGGTAGAGTCAGTTGCCGAGACTTTGATTGATTGGAAAAAAACAGTTGAGGCATTTTTACTGGGACCATGAAAAAAATAAGTTGTTAAGCCAAGTTCTTGGCAACCAAACCCATGATAAAGCGGCACGCCTGACTGGGGAATGATCCGACCTTTTCACCATCATTGTCGACCGCCTTTCAGGTGGTATGACTGTACTGGTCTTGTCCTGATTGTGCACAATAGGGAGGATCGCTTTGAACGACTCGCTACTAACCTCTATGTGTGGAGCAAGCATTGAATTGGTCGTCGCCTCCCGACCGCACCCCTGACGGGCGAACTGCTGATGATACTTCGGCAGCGAACCAGCGTTCGGCTCGTCGGGCCAAAATCAATAATCCCAAACCCGCTTTTGGCCGCCGGGGTGTCGTAGCGGTCATCATTCGCGAAGATCGGTTTTTGGTAATTCGTCGTTCCTTAGCAGTGACCGCACCGGGCAAACTATGTTTTCCCGGTGGGGGCATTGAACCGGGCGAGGAGGAATCCGAGTCGCTGCGACGAGAAATGATGGAGGAATTGGCATTGGAAGTCAGTCCCGTGCGGCGTCTGTGGCGGAGCACTACACCTTGGGGTACGAAACTGGCGTGGTGGCTGGCTGATATTCTGCCCGCAGCGGAGCCAGATCCCGACCCGGAGGAGGTTGCGGAGGTTTTTTGGATGTCAAGGTTGGAACTGCAATCCGCCGAAGACGTTCTGCCCAGTGTGCCACAATTTTTCCAGGCCTGGCGGAAAGGCAGATTATCGCTACCACTTGATTGGTAAGTTTGGAATCGTGTCCGGAACGCAAAAAAGCGTTGCACGCCCTGCGTGCAACGCTTTTTCGGTAGAGGCGATAGTGCTGCGACGATGAACGTCGGTTGCAATGCTTCCTAAACCAGTTCTTTCTTGCTGCTGACTAACGTTCGCAAACGCTCCGCCAGCAGATGCGCGTCGAAAGGTTTTTTAAACGTCTCGTTAATCGCACTTCGGTCAAAACTCATCGGCTGTCCATCATCGGGCAGCAGCGCGATCAAAATCACCTCGGAGAAATCAATATTTTTCCGAAGGTTTTGGCAGATCTGCACCGATTCAATCTTTCCGATTGAGAAATCGACGATAATACAGTCGGGATTGAAACTTTCCGCCTGAATCCCCGCTTCGAAGCCACTGGCAGCCACGGCTACTTTAAAGGATTTTTCGGGCGGTAATTCCCGTCTTAAATTTTCGATCAAAACCTGGTCCTGGGCGACGATCAAGCACTTTGCCATCGCCTCGTCTTCCAAGTCACCAAGCGGCATGCCGTGTTCCTTGAGGAACTTGACCAAGTACTCTCTGGGAATACGTCGGTCCTGTGACCCCGGAATACGATACCCTTTCAATCGCCCCGAATCGAACCACTTGGATACGGTTCGCGGAGCGACTTTACAAATCTTTGCGACTTGTCCAGTCGTGAAGACCTTCATATTAGGTTCTCCCTAACGCCTCGTTGTCTCATCCCTAAACCTGCGGTGCGTCGGTAACCGCCGGCTTTCTGGCCCCTTTGTCGCGAACTCTCTCTCTTGATCGGTCCTGATCGATCACTGCATTTGTGGGGCAAATGCAGACGAGAGAACTTTCATGACGGCTGGGTCTGGGCCCACCGGTTGCATGGTGCAACGCTCTATCGGTACGGGATTCTCGCGGTTTTAGTTAAAAAAGTATCCCTGCTTGATCCTGGACGGATCCACGCTCGGCAAACCGATCGCAATTCCACCACGACTTTCGCAGAGCCAAGCATTGAATACGTGTCAGCAAGAAACTGACACACGGGCAGACCTAGAGCCGATCAGCAATGGATTTGCAAGCGAAGTTTTGCAAACGACACGCCCATCGGACTCGCGACCAACAGCTTTTGGCCATTGGAACGACCCCAGAAATCCCCCCTACCAAGCAGACGAAAACGGCTTTTCCGCCACCGATTGCTGACCAGATGGTCGACAACCCGAAAAAGTCACAAGCGTCTGATAGAGTATTTCGATCAAAACCCCTGCAACTCTTTAAGCCGTTTGTTAAGGAACAGACGTTAAAGCTCATTTTTCGGGACGAACCGCTGTTTGATCGCGGTGATGCCGTCGTCGGACCGCTGCACCGACGAAATCTCGCAACAGCGGGTGCGGCAAAAGTGGTTTACTTTTAAACTCCGGATGATACTGAACCGCGACAAACCAGGGATGAGCGGGCAGTTCCACAATCTCCACCAGTGCCCCGTCAGGACTGGTCCCCGCGAACCGCAATCCGTGTTCCTCAAACCGCTGGCGATAATCGTTGTTGAATTCATAACGATGTCGATGGCGTTCATTGATCGAATCCGAACCATAGGCCGCCGCCGCCCGGGAATCAGCGGTCAAAACACCAGGTTGATTCCCCAGTCGCATCGTTCCACCGACGCGGGTTACATTCCGCTGCTCATCCAGCAAGCAGATCACGGGATCGGGGGTGTTTTTATCGAATTCTGTCGAATGGGCCTTGCTGAGCCCGACCTGATTACGTCCAAATTCGATCACCGCACATTGCATGCCCAGACAAATGCCAAGAAACGGAATCGATCGCGTCCGTGCAAACTGAATCGCATCAACTTTGCCTTCGACCCCACGCTCACCGAACCCGCCGGGGACCAGGATCCCGTCATACCCGCCCAACAAGCGTTCGGCTCCTTCGCGTTCCACGTCACCGCTTTGGATACGACCGATGCGAATTTGTGCTTGTTGGCTGATTCCCGCATGATCGATCGCCTCGTAGATCGATTTATACGCGTCACGATGTTCCGCGTATTTGCCCACGACAGCGATGGAAATTTCATGCTGCGGGTTCCGCAAACGATGCAACAAATCCAGCCAGGCATGTAGTTCCAGCGGTTTTGCCACCAATCCCAGTCGCTTGATAACCAGTTCATCCAATTGATTATCCACCAACGACAGCGGGACTTCGTAGATGGAGAAGTCTTTATCGCGTTCTTCGATCACCGCATCGATGGGAACATTGCAAAACAATGCTATTTTTTCGCGATCATCACGGGAAATACCCCGTTCGCAGCGACAGACCAGGACATCAGGCTGAATACCGATCTCCCGCAACTGACCGACCGAATGCTGCGTAGGCTTGGTCTTCAGTTCATCGGCCGCCTTCAGATAGGGTACAAGTGTCAGATGAATGAATAGGCACTGCTGGCGTCCGACATCCTGAGCGAACTGTCGAATCGCTTCTAAAAATGGCAGGCTTTCGATATCGCCGACGGTGCCGCCGATTTCGGTGATCACGACGTCCACGTCATCGCCACCTAGCTTGCGGATCACCGATTTGATCTCGTTGGTGATGTGCGGGATCACCTGGACCGTTTTCCCCAGAAACCGACCCTGACGCTCTTTTTCGATCACGGACAAATAAATCTGGCCCGTCGTGTAATTGGAATCCCGAGTCAATGGACCACTAGTAAACCGCTCGTAATGTCCCAAGTCCAAATCGGTCTCGCTGCCGTCATCTAAGACGTAGACCTCGCCATGCTGGTAAGGGCTCATGGTCCCCGGATCAACGTTAATGTACGGATCCAGCTTTTGCATGCGCACTCTCAGGCCGTGCTGTTCCAGCAGCATCCCTAACGATGCGCTGGTCAAACCTTTTCCCAGAGAACTGACAACGCCACCGGTAACGAAAATGTGTTTGGTCATGGTGGCTCGATTTTGACCGCTGGGGGCGATTTCGGGAAGACGGCAGCCACAGATGCTGCCACTTCTATAAAGAAAACCAATCGGTTAACGTTAATTGAGAATCCGAACGGCGTTTTCGCTTCATTCCTCACCCGCTATCGATACCAGCACGATTCATGAAGACCGACGAACTACGCGAAATGTACCTGGAGTTCTTTGTTTCCAAAGGCTGCACGCGGCAGGCCAGCGACGTGCTGGTACCCACTTGGGACCCCTCGGTGCTGTTCACGCCGGCGGGTATGAATCCGTTCAAGGATCACTTTTTAGGCAAGGTGAAACTTGATTTCACGCGTGCAACGAGCTGCCAGAAGTGCTTACGAACCGGGGATATCGAAAACGTCGGACGCACCGCGTTCCACCATACGTTTTTCGAGATGCTGGGTAATTTTAGCTT
>SLFV01000222.1 GCA_007124075.1 Roseimaritima sp. | reverse complement strand
GGCAAATGGGTTCCCGTAAACAGCAGAATCCAGTAGACCCCTAGCAGGTTCGGTGCGAGGCGAAACCCAAAAATCGTCGCATTTCGCAGCAGCAAGAATGCTCGACATCGCATTAGCGTGTACCACTTTTTATCGGTTCGTCTTCATGTTCGTTCGATTCATCAACGGTGCGATCGGCCACGCGATCGTGTGCGTCGACATCGCGTAAATGCTCCAACAAAATGCGTCGGACTTCCAGAATCGTTGGGCTTTGACTATGGATACTCATGTGATCGGCCGCCACAATAATCTCGCTGTCAGCTTTGGCTAAGCTGGCACTGGCATAATCGACCACACCGTCGCCATTGCGGCCGTTGCGGCTGGCACGGCTAAAAAAACTATTGTGTTCCACGACACCGACGATGTTGTGCAGGCGTACATCCTCCGACTTAACCGCACGCTGCAACACCGGAAAGATTGGCGAATTGGGGGCCAACGAGTCAATCGCATTGGAGACGGTCAGAAGCTGCGTGTCTTTAAAAAAACCGGGGTTTTCAGCAGCCAGTTCCGACCCCACATTCATGGTCAAAGCGGGCAGGCGGATCAGTCTTCTGGCCAACCAACGCGTGTAGTCGTTGGCGAAGTCACTGCCGCGATGCGGGGTTGCAATCGTGACAACGCGACGGATCGACTGATTCGGCTTGAAAAACAAAGCGCTGGCCAATCGTGTCTTTGCCTCGGGTGTACCACGTAGGTTGGCTGGCGGTTGGTCACTGACGATCTTCCAGAAGTCTTCCCGGCTGTCGATGGTTTGCATCCGGCTGACCAATCCACCCATGCTATGTCCCACTAAAACCATTTGGTCCATCATGCGGTCGTGACGTTGCGGGTCAAAGGTTTCACGAGCCCGAGCCAAATCGGTTCGCATTTGTGTGGCACTGATCCAGAACGGTTGTCCCGACGGGTACATGTAAAACCAGAATTGATAACGTTGCCGTACCTCGGGAAACGATCGCAGATCGTTAAACATATCCATCCATGTTAGCGGACTGGACCACAGTCCGTGGACCATCACCACAGGAATGCGATTGGGGTCGTACGGTTCCAGCATATACAATCCGCGAAGGTCTTGCGCTTTGGCCGGATTCAGCAGGCCTTCGGTCGCACGGTTGCGTTTGCGAAATTGTGGACTGTCTAGAAAGTAGGCCAGCGGGGTGGTCAGATCGGTCTCTAACGGCACCCACAGGCTAGCCAGTTCTACCTGGTTGTGAGTCAGCGGATCAAAAAATTCCAATATCAGATTCTGAGGCGGTTCGCCTCGTTTACGATCCACATCGGTGCAACGCAGCATTGCGGTGACCGCATAGCTAAGTCCATCAGGATAGAAGCGTTCGTATTGCGATTCACCCCCTTGTTGTTGCCGCACCGCTAGCATCGGCACTCCCAGCCCGTAGGTTACGTGCCGATTGTTGAGCGTTTGGACTTGAAAGTCGCTAACGAATTCCAGACGCTTGAATTCGTCGTCGGACCATTTGCCGCGAGCAATAATTTCAATCGTACATTCTCTGTCGGGCGTTTTGATTTCGTAGGTTTGCCCTGGTCGTAGCTTGTGGCGTTGCGCCAGCAATCGCAGTGTGTCCTCCAGTGCTTCGTTGTACAGATCGCAAGCCAAACGAAACTGAGGATCGTAGGGATTGCGAATTGATTCCAGTTCGGGAGAGAAAAGATATTGATGGCTGGTGATCATCGTCATCCCGTAACGATGCAGCGCATCACTGACATTCCCGCTCCGTTCAGCGCGTTTCCCTTCGATGTACGCAAGTTCCGCCAGCGCAAACGCCAGTTCATTGTCTTCATTGTTTGATGCCAGTAGGGAGATTTGGTCTAGCGCTTCGGCTGGGTTTTTTTCGAACTGCTCCTGCAACGCGAATCGGCGCAGGACGTGCCCGGTTCGCTCGCTGACCTGGGGCCCCTTGCGGCGCATCAGTTGCAAAGAAGTGGCCAATGAATTTTCGCGAGTTGGTCGCTGGGTAATGTAGCGAGTGGTCGTACAACCCGAGCCCCAAATCACACATGCCAGTCCCAGCAACAAGCTGGCACGCCATATCCTCCGTCGATGCGTCAAACGTTTCGATTCAATTGGTTGCAGCACGCGAATCCGTTCACCCGCTCCCTCAAAGACACCACTCCGTGGTGGTGGCATAGTCGAAAAGGCGAGCGAGCGTCAACCCCGTCGAAAAAACCGGAATCGCGTAAGGTTACTCCTCGGCCGCTAGCATCCGCACCAGCTCAATCGCTTGCTTGGTCGTGGTTACCTGCCCATCCAGTTGGGCTTGTCGGGCCGACGCTAACAGACGTCGAAAATCGGGACCGGGTGTCATTCCCAGGTCTCGCAGCAGGTCGCCATCGATCAGCGGCTCCGGGTTCAAGCGTTCAGGAGACCATGCCAGGCGTTGGCGAGCAAATTGGATCCCGTCTGCGGAGTGGTCGCTAGCGTGGACGTGTGCGGCAGCAACGGTAAGGGCTGCGCGGACATGTCGGCCGATCAGAATCGGCTGGACCTGCGACCACGGCAGTCTGTCGGCTTCCATAATCAAACGATAGCTCAGCAGGGCTTCGGCCGTCGCGTCGCGTTCCTGTTTGCTGAGCCTCCAATTGTTTGCCAATTGATTCAGTAGTCGCTTTTGCTGGATAAAATCGTGAGCATCGGTTGCCAGGGCCAGCAGGATCGCCAAGCCGGTTGGCAGATCGGGATCCGCGCGTGCGTCCAGCCAACGTTCGGTTTGTGATGATTCCAGCACCGCAACGACCTCCATCGGCATCAAGTGGCTTGCCAGATCGGTGGTGGCCAACAACTGCATCGCGACGGCAGCCTGGCGACTTGCCAACATCTGCCGCAATTCCGCCCCAATCCTTTCACTACTAACCAAAATGATCTGCGATGCGTAGCGGCGGACGGCGTTAAGTGTCATCGGATCAAAAGAAAAACCTGGTAAAGTGGCAAAGCGGACCGCCCGCAACATCCGCAATTTGTCTTCCGCGATCCGATCGTCCGCCTTCCCAATCGCCCGCACGATCTTGGCTTGCAGGTCGGCGTGACCCTCCACATAATCGATCACGCGTTCGTGGATTGCATCGAAAAACAATCCGTTGATCGTGAAGTCTCGTCGCTGAGCGTCGGCTTGTGGATCGCCGTATTTCACGGAGTCAGGTCGCCGACCGTCGCTGTAGCTTCCATCGCTGCGAAATGTCGCCACCTCGACGGGACCGGCCTGCACGCCATGCGGCGGCAACACGTTGATCACGCCAAACGAAGCCCCAATGGCTAGCGTTCGGCGTTTGCCAAACAAGCGTCGCACCGCTTCAGGGGTCGCGTTGGTGGCAATGTCAAAGTCCTTCGGGACATGGCCAAGCAGGGCATCGCGGACACATCCCCCAGCGAAATAGGCGACAAAGTCCGCGGCTTGCAGTGTTTGCAACAGCGACATCGCAAATGGATAGTCGGGATGAGCGGAAAATTGGCGATCCATGGATCTTCCTGTAAGGCTAACGGCATCTATCCAACAGTATGATTTGCACCGTCAAAGATGCACAGTCCCAGTGCCAGCGGTTAGACTATGCGAATCACGTTTTGAAGATCCGTCCCTTGGGAGTCCACCACCATGCGCGTCCGTGCCCCGTTGTTTGCTTCGCTATTTTTTGCGTTTGCTGCGCCGTTGTTCGCCTTTGTACCCGTTGTTTCTGTCAGGGCTGTCGAACTCAATGGCGAATTTATCTACCAGTCGGCTCCGTTTCCTTCGTGTCACGCATCGACGTTAGCGGAAAACAATCAGGGTGTTTTGGTCGCCGCCTGGTTTGGTGGCACGCACGAAAAACACCCCGATGTTGGGATCTGGGTCGCGCATCGCCACGACGACGGTTGGACGACTCCGGTGCAAGTTGCCGACGGGGTCCAAGCGGACGGGACTCGCCACCCTTGCTGGAATCCGGTTCTGTTCCAACAACCTGATGGCCCGTTGATGCTGTTTTACAAGGTCGGCCCAAGCCCAAGATCTTGGTGGGGAATGCTGATCTCGTCGACAAATGGGGGACAAACCTGGATGATGCCGCAGCGATTACCTGACGGGATTCTAGGTCCGATCAAGAATAAACCGGTGCTCTTGTCCGACGGTCGACTGCTGTGTCCGACCAGTAGCGAGCACGATGGTTGGCGGGTTCATTTCGAAATGACGCCCGATGGTGGCAAGTCGTGGAAGTCAACGGGTCCCATTCATGATGGCCGCGAAATCGATGCGATTCAGCCCAGTATCCTGTTCCACGGTTCGAAACAATTGCAAGCGGTTGGACGTACGAAACAGGGAAAGGTCTTTTCGGTCTGGTCCAGCGACGGTGGT
>SLFV01000445.1 GCA_007124075.1 Roseimaritima sp. | reverse complement strand
GTACGCGGGCAATCAAATCGGGATGCGGTGCCCCCACACGGACGATCCCTTTGGTGTGACTGCCACGCAGAGCACGCAACTGTTCCGGAACAGCGTTTTCCGACACGCATCCATGCTCTAAATCCAGCAATACCCAGTCAAAATCAGAAAAAGCCGCCAGTTCCGCGATCACGGGCGAACCGATGGAAAGCCATGTACCAAGCCAGAAATTCGCTCTCATAAGGGTGTGTTCCCCAAAATGACCCTGAAGTCTCGGTGAACTGCGGGGCGCAACGGTGAATTCACTTCGTCAATAGCCGTTTCAAAAAAGCGGGTGACCAAATTCCTGGATGGCTATCGGCGAATTGCTAAAAATCAGAGCGTGCGTTTCTAACGGTTCTCAATACGCATGCGAGGGCCACTAGATACCCCCTAGTGGAGTTGAACCACTGTTTCCGGACCGAGAATCCGGCGTCCTGGGCCGCTAGACGAAGGGGGCGAACGCAGGATGGGCGGCGCCCCGTTCTGCGATTCAACCCTATTGTATTCAACGGTTGCTCGCTCGGCTATCCGGTCAGTAACCGTCCATTGGTGAACCTCGGAGACGGATTAGCATGGCTTTGACGGGTAACCACTCTCTGTTTGCAAAAAACGTTCGCGACAACGACAATTGATTACGTTGAAACGTACGTTAGAATCCGCATCGGAACTTCAGGCTAAGCCAACCCGCACTGCATAAACGGTTTGATCATGGGAAATGAACTAGATGATCTGTTCGAAGAGGAAGGTCTTGTCCAGCGGACAGGAGTCACGTGCCCCAGTTGCCTGCAAGAGATGAAACCAGGTGCGATTTTGTGTGTGCAGTGCGGATACAACACCCGCACGGGCGAGAAACTTCAATCGCACAAGACCGAGGCGGAACGGACGATGTTGGGGCATACGCTGCTTGATAAGGCCGCTGCCGAGATGGAGCATGACCAGAAATTGCAAAGCAAATTGCAAGGTGCGGGTCTGCCGTGGTGGGCGTTGCTGTTGATGCTGATCGGGATCATCGCCCTAGCGATCGTAATGATCCAAGCCTCTTTGATGATCGGAAGTTCACCTGATTCCGATGCCCGAGTCGTAGACCTGCCGATGCAAATCATCGGCTAGCTTGCCGAATCGCGTGCGCGCTTCTCAGCCGCGTTCTTGTAATCAACTACGTCCCAAACCAAACCTAAGCGGCGGAGCGTGCAGATGGCCATCCACGTCAAATCGATTTCCCACCAGCGATGCCCATGTTTGGCCATCCGTGGGTAGGCATGATGATTGTTGTGCCAACCTTCGCCATAACTAATGATTGCTACAAACCAATTGTTACGGCTATCGTCGGTGGTCTTGTAGTTGCGATAACCCCACATGTGGCTAGCGGAATTGACCATCCAAGTCGCGTGTAGCACGAACACCAGGCGGATAAATACACCCCAAACTAAAAAGGACGTCGCCATCGCAGTCGGTCCGACCTCAGGGTAGAACGTTCCAATCCAGTAACCCAAAGCCGTTACCAGCACGCCATTGACCAGGTGAATCGGCAAAAACAGTTTGTCCAGGATCCGCATGCCACGCTCGTTGACCAGATCGGGTACCCAACGCTGCAAATAGGCCCGGCGATCCCCTTTGTGCGTGTGAAACGCCAGCCAGAACATGTGGCTCCACCAGCCACCGTCGTGAGGCGAATGAGGATCACCTTCCTGATCGCTGTGGGCATGATGTTTGCGGTGATCCGCAACCCAGTCCAGCGGCGAACCCTCACCGGCAAGAGTGCCGATACCGGCGAACAGGTAGCGGACCCAGGGGTAGGTCTTCATGCCATCATGGGTCAGTAGGCGATGGTATCCAAGGCAAATGCCCAAGCTGCCGGTAAACCAATGCATCACGACAACAAATACCAACGCCTGCCATGTAAACGTAAATGGAGCCGCCAAAGCGACTACGTGCGCCGCCACCAGCCAAATCAACGCGTACCAGCTCAAGCGGCTCCACTGCCGTCGCTCAGCCGCCGGATTCAGCTCGCTTGCCACCGCCTTCTGCTCGGGCGAAAGGCCGGGTAGCTTGCGAGACTCGCGGGTTCTCTTCTTGTTTTTCTTCGGGTCCAGTACCGTTGCCATCGGCTTTCCTTGGGTGGGATCAATGGGAAAAGCAGGGTCCAGGGGCCTCCGTTGCGACTTCCGCAACGACAGACCATCAGGGTCAAGCTCTTAAAGTGTTTTCGAGTGTCGCTAAGTCTATCGACGACAGGTATCGACTAGGTCACAGTTGCGAAATACGAACGTAACGGAAGTGTAAAACCGGCCAGATTTTTTTGGGCAAGGCACGGGATCCGGCTCGTCGGTCTTGGTGTAACTGATTTCCTGCCTACACCAATGACGTTCGAGGCTATTTGGTTAAGGGGTGGTATTGTAGTCATTCGAGGGGGTGTCGATTCTGGGGTGCGGGGGCTCGGTTGCAATCCCACCACTCAGTCGGCCTGCAAGTCTTCCAGCAAGCGTTCTGCCACCGACCGTAGGGCGGATTCCATCTGCCAGCGGTGATGCTGACGATCTCCCGCCAAATTGGAGATACCCCGTAAGATTCGCAGGGGGGTTCCGGTGGCCAGGCAAGCAGTCGCGACGGCATACCCCTCCATTTCTTCAGCGCGCGATTGCGGGAAACAGGCCAATCGTTGCCCGACTTCTTCCATATTTGCTGCCGCCGCACAAACGGTAAGCAGTAGCCCGGAATCGCCGCCGGCCAAGGCTATGACGTCGCCGACAGCTTGGGATTCGACCAGCCGCAGGTCGCCGACTCCGATTTCCACTTGGGCAATATCCTGGTCGCTCCCGGGACGTTGAATAAACAGGTTTTGAGAAACCGTTGGACCGCCGGCGCCAGGAGGTTGCAACGCATGAAATTGGCACGCGCCAGCTCCCTGGTATCGAATTCCTTGCCCGACTCCGATCCCGTACTGGGCAACAGTCGCAAACCAGTATGCGGAACCGATTTCAAGACGATCGTCATACGCACCCGCAGTTCCGACCAACGTGACCGACTGCGGACGAAACCGCTGCAGCCAATTCATTGTCATCGCGGAAGACGTAATCGGGCCAAATCCGCACAGTGCTACACGGCAAGACTTGTGGGTCAACAAACGCTGTCCAGCCGTTTCCATTGCACTAACCAGTAGCGTTGCTTCGCGTTGCGTCGGAATCAAAATCAAACGCGATACGGTCGATCGATCGTGAGGCTGGTCTGGCGGGGCGGGACGGGGCATTGGCGGGAGATTCTGGCGGTGAAAGAAAACGCACAGGCGCTTTGCGTTTATTTGCGAAGGGGCCAGCGAGTTGGATGTTGATCAAAATCGCACATCGCCGCGACCACCGTCGATGCGGCAGGGACCAGGCTGTCTAGCTCTGCGAATTCCGCAGGATGATGCAAATGGTCTCCGGTCACCCCTAGTGTATCGACGTTAGGCAGTCCCGCGGCGGCTAAATGATTGCCATCGCAAGCTCCACCGGTATCCCGCCAGCGGATGGATCGTCCCGCTCCAGCGGCCGCACGCTGCAACGCGGATTGAAGCTTGATTGCTGCGGCGTCCGACTGCTTTACGGGGGCATGAAAAGCTCCGCTCAAACGGCACTGAAAACCGTCGCTGGACATTTTCCCCGCCAATCCGCGAAAGGTTTCGACCAGTGACAACTGATCCTGTCGAGCCGCTGTGCGGACATTCCATCGCAGGATCGCCAAATCAGGAACGCGGTTAAGCGGTCCACCCCCGGAAATACTTCCTACGTTGATCGTACGGCCAGCTTGATGATCGTTCAGGCGGTCCAGCGTGTCGGCTAAGCGGCAGGCGTGAACCACTGCATTGCGGCCCGCTGCTGGGTTACGCCCGGCGTGGGCGGATTGCCCCGTGATCACGGCGGTCCAGTTGCCGGAACCTTTCCGGTTACCAACCCAACTGCCATCGGGCAGTGTGGGTTCAAATAACAACCCAAAATCGTGGGCGGCAACCAGGCTTTGCAAGAACTCGCGGGAACAGGGTGAACCTATTTCTTCATCCGGATTCAGAACAATCGTGCAGCCGACCGAAGGTGCCAGATGCAAATCCACCATTGCGGTCATCGCAGCCAGGATCACTGCGATTCCACCCTTGGCATCGGCGGCACCCGGCGCGATCAGCCGTTTGCCTTCGATTCGCACTACCCCGGGGGATGTTGGCGGATAAACGGTGTCGTAATGGATTACCAGCAACACGCGTCGCTGAAGTTCCGGACGCAGACGCCAAACCAATGCGTCGCCGGTGGTAAGGCGAATGGTCTTTCCCGCGTCGTCGACACCTGCCGAGGCGGGCAAGGCGACGCGTTCAGCCGTGGCCC
>SLFV01000022.1 GCA_007124075.1 Roseimaritima sp. | reverse complement strand
GGGATTAAAGGAATGATCGGGGGACCGTTCGGGAACTACTTAAACACTCGCTACCTCCACTCCGGTTGCACCATGCACGGTGGGGAAGTCGCGGGCCGGGGAGGTCAAATGGGCCAACCGAAGTTTTCGCCGAACGGTGGGTCAACAGACGCATGATTGGTTTTACGGCTATTAAGGAATAACGTTGTGAAGGTATCGAGCAAATATTCTCTGGACTCCGCTGCGAAACGAGTGCTGCCGATCTTGGTTGCCGGATCGATGACGCACGCCAACTTACCGGCTCAGGATGCCTGCTGTTTTCAACCGGCCTACCGTCTGCAATGCGAAACCGTCATGGAACCGCAGACCGTTGCCCGCTATCGGCTGGAATATCAAACCGAATACGAGGAAAAAGAAATCGTTTCTTTTCGTCCCGTGCTGAAAACGCGGACTGAGCAGCGGGAGTATCGCGTTGGTAAACCGGTTACCAAGACGTCGTATCGCGAGGAACGTTATTTCGTACAGCGACCGGTGGTGGAAACCAGCTACCGGGACGAGACAGTGACTTCAACACGATACGTTACGGAGACGGCCGAACGTGAGGAGCAGGTGACCAGTTTTCGCCCGGTTGTTGAAACCCAGTTCCAAGAAAGACAGTACACGGTTCAGCGTCCGGTCGTTGAAACCCAGTTCCGGGAGCAACAATATACGGTTCAGCGCCCCGTCGTGGAGACGCAGCTACAGACTCAGCAATACACGACGCTTCGACCGGTCACGACTTATCAACAACAAGTCGTCGACGCAGGGGGCTTCGTTCCGCAACAGGTCGTGCAACCGGGGACGGTTCAGTATGGGCTTGGCTGGCAGCCCGGATTTGGATACACCGCCGGTCCATTGGGTTTGTTTGCGAGGAGAAACTTGGGTGGTCCCGCATGGATTCCAACCGTGACGCCTCCAACGGTGCAAACGCAGTTGGCTTATCGCCCTAATTTTGTCACCCAACAGGTCGCACAAACCTCCTTCATGCCGGAGACGGTTCAGCAGCAGGTTCCCGTGCAAGTTCAGCGAATGCAGACCGAGGTGGTAACTCAGAAAGTTCCCGTTCAGGTTCAGCGGATGCAAACGGAAACCGTTGCCGAAAAGGTGCCTGTTCAGGTCACACGATTTCAGCAAGTGACCGAGGTGAGGAAAATTCCGTACCAAGTCCAACGACCGGTAACGGAAACTCAGACCAGGAAAGTGCCCCAGCAGGTCACACGATACGTCACCGAGGAGCGAGTGCGCAAGGTTCCCGTGACTACCCAAGAAATGGTGTATGAAACCTCTAGTCGCCCCGTGGAAGTTCGGTATTACGAACAGGAGCGTGTCGTGCAGCGTGTTAAGGTTCCCAGGACACGTCCTGTCTGGGTTCGAATTGAGGAACAACAGATGGTGCCGCGACAAGTGGTCCAACGGATTCCTCATTCGTACAGCGACCCGTTCAGCGCTTCGATTGTGCAGGGTTACTCCTCATTTGGTGACGGATACAGTTCCGACATGGTACCGATCTTGGAAAGCGACAGCGCCGCGGACAGTGAAAGTGAGACGGCGGAGTCGCTAAAGCCCGAAACCCGGTTAGAGGGTGTGAGAATTGACGGCAATGACAATGGTGATGCCGATGACGCTAACGTCGATATTTTCGGGAACGGTGCGGACGACCAAGACGATGGCTCGCCCTCGGATGACACGAGCGACGTCGATCAACCGTCTTTGGGTTCCCCGGCAGCCCATCGCATTCACCTGTATCGCCCCCACCTTCGTCGTCTGGCCCGCGAAGCGTAACGGGCCGAGAAAATGCGATTGATTAGGGCTGGGGTTCGCGAACCGGAATCCCCTCAAAGGAAGCGTGCTTGGGTGGGGGCTGGCAGCCTGCTAATGCATGGTCATCGCAAAAATCTGGGTTGGTCCGTAGTGGAATTTGCCCAAATTCGCCGAGCGAGAGGAATTCTGGCGAATTCCACTACGCTAAAATTGAGGTTCACGAACCGCTAAAACAATCGCAGTGAGGCGTTATTTCCGAAAAACGCTCAGTGCCATCACGATTGACTGCATGACATCGCTCCATTGCCCCAACCGTTGCTGACGGAAAAGCCGAATCGATGGGTACCACGGGGTGGTCGATGTATGAAGGTGCCAACGCCAATCGGGAACCTTGCCCAGAATTAACCAGGTCGGAACGTCTAGGGCTCCCGCCAGATGCGCTGTAACGGTATCGATCGTGATTACCAGATCCAGATTTTTCATAATTGCCGCCGTATCCAGAAACGCGTTGGATTGGTCAACCGTACTAGGAAGCTTTTCAATCCGCTCGGAAAACGTTACCTGCGATAACTGTTCGCTGCCATAACCATGTTGCAGCGAAATCCAGCGGATTCCTGGCTGTTCCATCAGAGGCGCAAATGTTTCCAGCGGGATGCTGCGAAAATGGTCAGCGTGATGGGCGGGATTACCCTGCCAGCAAATCCCAATGCGGAAACCGGTTGTGGCACCCAGCCAGCGATGCCAGTAGTGCTCCAGTGTGTCTGAAACCGCGATGTAGGGTGTTTGTTTTGCGACGCAATCGCCATAGACCTGTAAGTATTCGGCGGCTTCGATCAACGAGCATTGAAAATCAACTGGTGGCAAGGGCATCCCGGGGAGCAACAATTGATGAATTCCACAGACGGTTGTGAACAGCGGCAGCAAATTCAGGGGGCAGTGCAGGTAGACGATTGCCCCTCGCTGGCTCAAATCCTGGCAAACCCGCACGAAATGAATTGCATCCCCTAGTCCCTGTTCGGGATAGATCAATACCGACTTGCCCTCCAATTGCTCACCGTGCCACAAGGGTGCCGAACAGGCAGGACGCGATAATCCTGGCAATTGCCACCGCCACCGATACTCCGGCCAACCCTCGGCAAATCGCCCTTGCAACAGGTAAATCAAGCCCAAATTACGATGCAGCTCCGCATCCTGCGGGGCATGTTGCAAACCGAATTCGTACCACCGCAGCCCCCTTTCCACGTGGCCCGACCAAATCCACAGCGTGCCCCGATTTTTCAAGGCACTGATGTAACCAGGCTGCTGCCGCAGTGCGGTCTCAAAACACTCATCAGCCTCTGGCACGCGGTGCAGCATCCGCAGCGCGTTGCCCAAATTATTCCACGCGACGGGAAACGGGTCCTGCAATCGAATCGCCTGCCGGTAGGCCTGCTCCGCCGCGTCAAAGCGACGTTTATCAAAGAAAGCGATGCCAGCGTAAACGTGTGCCGCTGCATCGCCGGGGTTCGCAGCGAGGACCTGTTGGTAAACCGCTAGCGCTTCGTCCACGCGTCCCTGCTGATGGATCTGCCAGCCTTGCTGCAAAACCCGTGAATTTTGGGGCACGCAGATTTCTCCAGTGCGAACAGGAACGACTTACACCAGCAGCCCAATCAAAACCAAAATCACGAAAATCACCCCCATAAACCCCGTCATCCAGTAAGCCGTGTGGAGCGCGTGTCTGAGAATCAAGGTCAAATCTTCGTGTCGTGTTGCCCCGTAAACCAAAGAAATAGCCACCAGCAGCGGAACAAAATACAGCAGGTACGTTGGTGAAATTGACATCATGACTTCGGCTCCCGAATCGATTCCACGTTAGAATCCGCCGTCACTTTCCCGTCGACTGTTTTGGCCGTTCGGACTTCGGGTCCTGACGCGTCTTGCGTGTCGTCTTGGTCCTCCTCCTTCCGGCGGCCAGCGCCAGGAACAATCAGCGGACCTGACATCGCGTCATAAATGACCAGGATATTTAACAGTCCCGCGATCATCGTATACCACGTTCCCATTTCATAGCCCGCCCCCTTTCGAGCGTACCATGCAGCGACCTCGTCGGCACTTTGTTCGGACACAGGTCGTCGGGGTGGCGACATCCATCCCCCCATGGCTGGCACGAAGTCACGGCGCGTGCGAAAAAACGGGGGTTGTCCTGGGCGCGAGATCCGTTCAGTGGCCTGATTCAGCCGCATTGTCTGCCACAGGGCAGGCAGGGTCACAACCCCGACGCCCAACTGGCAGGCGTAATGCCAGCGTCGATCACCGGGGGTCATCGAAGCGTAGACCACATGGGCACCACCGACGGCAAACCCCAGGATATACGTGGTCATGATGCAAACCGCGTACAAGGTACCCTTCGCGTACCGCTGTTGATAGAAGTGACCCAACCCCGGAAACGCCCACGCCAGCACCGCGGCCAGATATCGGTTTTTTAGATCAATCTTGATCCCGTCGGCTTCCACTATCCGTAAATCGGTCTCCGCCATGAATTCGCCTTACGATTTTGCCAAAGCACGCAACACCGTCGGCAGAATACCACCGTTCCGATAGTATTGCAGTTCCACCGGTGTATCGATCCGCACATCGCACGTAAACGATTTGACAGATCCATCTGCTGCCATCGCCGTCACGGTCACTTGGCTGCGCGGTTGCAGCGAATCGTCCAAGCCATCAATATCGTAAGTCTCCTCTCCGGTCAGTCCAAGCGACTGCCAGGTTTGACCATCACTGAATTGCAACGGCAGAACGCCCATACCGACCAAGTTACTACGGTGAATTCTTTCGTAACTGGCTGCAATGACCGCACGGACCCCCAGCAACATCGTTCCCTTAGCTGCCCAGTCACGACTGCTACCGGTTCCGTATTCTTTGCCCGCAATCACGACCAAAGAAACCCCCTGGTTGCGGTATTCCATCGCTGCATCGTAGATGCTGAGCGTTTTACCCTCGGGAAGTTTGCGGGTCACCCCTCCTTCGGTGCCGGGAGCCATTTGATTGCGAATACGGATATTCGCAAACGTGCCCCGCACCATAACTCGGTCATTTCCACGGCGACTACCAAAGCTATTGAAATCCCTAGGCTGCACTCCTTGTTCCTGCAAATAACGCCCCGCGGGACCGTCTTTTGCAATTGCCCCCGCGGGAGAGATATGGTCGGTCGTTACTGTATCTCCCAACAAAGCCAAGACACGAGCCGCACGGATCGGTTGCACGTCGGGGATCTCGGTTGTCACTTCCGCCAGGAACGGTGGTTCCTGAATGTAAGTGCTGCTTTCCTGCCAATCAAAAATTGCGGAAGGCTGCACCTGAATCGCGCTCCAATGGGCATCGCCCCCAACCGCCTGTGAATATTCCTGGAGGAACATTTCAGGTAAAACCGATTCCTTGACCACCGTCGCAATGTCTTCATGAGTAGGCCATACATCCTGCAAGAAGACTGGTTGGCCATCCTGTCCCGTACCCAAGGGTTCAGTAACGAGGTCAATGTCGGTAGTACCTGCCAATGCGTACGCCACCACCAGTGGTGGGCTGGCTAGGTAATTGGCTTTGGTTAATGGATTGACGCGACCTTCAAAATTGCGATTGCCACTCAGCACCGCCGAGGCAATCAGTTCGCCCGACATGATCGCGTGAGCCACCGGTTCGGGCAGCGGACCGCTATTCCCAATACAGGTCGTGCAACCGTACCCAACGGTGTGGAACCCTAGTTCACGCAATGCATCAGTCAGACCAGCCTTGTCCAAATAATTTGTCACCACGCGAGACCCCGGAGCCAGGCTGGTTTTCACATACGGCTGAACCCGAAGTCCTTTGGCCACTGCATTCTTTGCCAGCAGGCCAGCACCGATCATCACTGAGGGATTACTGGTGTTGGTGCAGGAAGTAATTGCGGCGATGACCACAGCGCCGTGGTGCAGCGTTTGGCTGTGCCCGTTATTTTGCATCGTTCCCTCGCGAGCCAGTTCCTGCTCGCTTAGCCCAAACCCCTTTGCACCAACCGGAGACCTTAATGACTGTCGGAAGTCATCACGCATGCCGCTAAGTGCCACACGGTCCTGTGGACGCTTCGGACCCGCCAAACTGGGCTCCACACTAGCTAAATCTAGTGACAACGTCTTGGTGTACAGCAGTGACTGGTCATCGTCGCGGCGGAACAGACCCTGCTCCTTGCAGTACCGTTCTACCAGTTGCACTTGCGTCTCCGCGCGTCCCGTCATCCGCAGGTAATCCAAAGTAACCGCATCGACGGGAAAAAAACCCATCGTCGCACCATACTCCGGCGCCATGTTAGCTAAGGTCGCGCGATCCGCCAGACTCATCGCTGACACTCCGGGGCCAAAAAATTCGACGAATTTGCCAACAACCCCTTCGCGACGCAGTATCTCCGTCACATGTAACACAAGATCCGTCGCAGTCGCACCGGTTGGCAGCGCCCCGCGAAGTTCAAAACCGACCACTTCGGGCATCAGCATGTACAAAGGCTGGCCCAGCATGTTGGCTTCGGCTTCGATCCCGCCAACCCCCCAGCCCAACACCCCCAGCCCGTTAATCATCGTGGTGTGGCTATCGGTACCAACCAATGTATCCGGCATGGCGACCGGACCGTCCTCACTGTCGCGCAGCGCAACGACCGAGGCCAGGTACTCCAGATTCACTTGATGAACGATACCAACATTGGGCGGCACGACGCGGAAATTGTCAAATGCCTGCTGCCCCCATTTCAAAAATTCATACCGTTCCCGATTCCGCTGAAATTCAATTTCCACATTTCGCTGCAGCGAATCATTGCCGCCAAAAAAATCGACCTGCACGCTGTGATCGACAACCAGATCGACGGGTATCAGCGGATTGATGCGATTTGCATCTCCCCCCATCCGCTTCATTGCACCACGCATCGCGGCCAAGTCAACAACTGCGGGAACCCCGGTAAAATCTTGCAGCACCACCCGAGAAGGCTTGAAGGGAACTTCTTGCTTGGCCGGTTCTGCTGCGTTCCAGCTTGCCAAATTGCGAACATCTTGTTCGGTCACCGCGAAACCATCGCAATTTCGCAGGACCGCTTCCAGCAAAATGCGAATCGAAAACGGCAACCGGTCGATTGCCCCTAAGCCTGCATCTTGCAAGCGACTGAGTCGAAATATGGTTGCCGAACCATTGCCGGTATCGAACCTATCGCGTGCGTGAAACGGATCAAAACCCACGGTCAAACTACCTTCTACAAAAACCAAGAAGCGCACAAACGGTCACAACAACGAACGGCCAGAAAGCCATCGGTCACCAAATACACTAAATCACGATCGCACGAGACGGGAAGGACGATCGCCGGCCCAAACCGGGAGGGCAACGATTATTTCTTGCGATGCCGGATCTTGGCTCGCATCCGGCGTTTCTTGCGACCTACTTTACGACGTCCTTTACCTGTCTTTTTTGTACCCACAAGCAGTTTTCTCCTGAGTGAAGAGCATTAACGTAACATTGAAATTTTGTTTGGGATCGCAAGAGGTTAACAAAAAGCGTGCAAAAAGCAATGCCTGCAGCCATATTTGGATGCTTCAGCTGCGCCGCATCGCCAGAATGACGGTCGCAAGATTTCTTTTGCAACGGCAAGGCCGTCTGCGTTGACGGATCGTCGCATCAAGGGGGCGTTTGATTGGCCGTTAGGTGCCTGTTGAAAAAGTTGGCTGGCCCTTTGGAGCCCTCTAACACGAGGAAATCGAGCTCGGAGCGGGTCAGCCCCCTTTTCAACAGGCGGTTAGGCGTGGGCACCGTAGTGGGAATCGCAAGAGTTCCTTACGGGAAGGGATTCTGGCGAATCCCACTACCCTCGAAGTGAAGGGTGATACCCCAAAAATGAAGGTTTGCCAATTGAGTGTTGACAAACCACTAAATGCCTGCCCTGGCGTCGCCTTGATGCAGCGGACACGCCACGGTTTTGCCTCGCAATTCGTACCGCACGCCATCCTCTGGGCAGACAGGTACGCCCGTGGGTAGATAGCCAAGTCGATGCAGGTCGGCCAGGTCCCGCTGCGGAAGATGTTTGAACTGATCTTGAAAACGGTCGACTTGCCGCTGGATTTCGGCTGCTGTCGAATTGCAGCACGTCGATTTGCAGGTCGTGTCGATTTGTAGCAATCGACCGGTGGCGATGACGACGGGAATCGCGCAGCAGGTCAGCGCGACAAGCGTTTCCCAAATCCCGTAACCTCGACCAACCCGACCTTGCATCACGATGGACCCCCTACGATTTCAGCTACGGACCTAGATCGTTTCCAAGTCCACTGAACCTTAGCTTATCGTCGCAAGGTGGGGTGGTGGATTCTGTTGAAATCTTGCGGATTAAATGGGTTGTTCACCGGTGGTAAGGGCACAGGCTTCCCGGGGGCTTGGGCTGTTGGCACCCCCTTTGGATCGCCAGCTATTGCCCCTTGGCTGCCTCCTGGCTGGCTATCCCGTAACGGCTGGCGGCGATTTTGAATCGGAGCGTCTTCGGGCTGCGGTGTTGACACTTCTTTGGCCCAGCGACGGATCAAATCGATCAAGTTTCGGTCTCGGTCAGCCAGCGGCGCATCGGAAACGCCACCGTGTGCCGAGGTCGCATACCGTAGCAGTGGAATCGAATGGGAACCTGGTGATTCCAGCCAATCCAGCACCTCCTGCAGGTTACGTCGTGTCATTGCTGCGGAAACCGGTAGCGCTGAACCGCGATGATCGAATTTCAGTCCATTTTCTGACTTCCAGCCATGGCAACCGGCTTGACCGCAACGATTCAGCAGGATTGGTTGGACCTGCGAGGTGTACCGCGCAATCACCTCCGATGGCAGGTCATCCACAACGGTCTTCGCCTGCAGCGGGGAGGGCGTATCGGTTTCCACGTCTGCTTGGAAACTTGCCTGCACCACAGCGGCGGTTTCGATGTTTTGTCCCCCAAGTTCCCGCCGCCGTACGGCTTGCTGCCAACGGTCCGTCAAGACGATCAAACGCGGGTCTCGCGGTGAGAATCGTGACAACAAATCCAGTTCGCGGCGCGCAATGTCCAGCAAACCATGGTCTACAGCCCAGGAAGCGTCAGCCAGCCGCGCCGAAATACTGTTACCAGGACGATTCCTTGCTCGAAATTCGTAAAGGCTTTCCAGGGTTTCGCCCAGGTAAAGCACCTGATCGGCGGGGAGTCGGATTTCCGAGCGTCCATCTTGGCAGATATCGACGAAATGCCCGTCGCGAGTTGCTGTCCCGGCCAAGACGTTGCCGTTACGCAGCAGGACGAACCGCGTGGCATCGTCGCTGAATGCGAAATCACCCAAAACTACAAACGAAATACCGAAACAGCACAACCGCACCAACGCCGCTGCGATCCTGACGATCGACGGTAAGGAATGCTCGCTAGAAAAGCCCAGGGTGTCCATTGCGCGGGGACGGTAGCAAGTTCCTCCGGGTCCGGTCAAGCCGAGTGCGGACGCAGGTTTTCCAGGGGCACGTAGTATTTTCGATACCGCTTGCCATCGGAAAATAGCATCCCCTGTTGATCCAAAACCAAGACGGTCGCGCGCCGTGTGATTCGATTGACAACTCCCTGCAAGACACGCCGTTCAAAGGTGAATTGAACAGCCGACCCCACCCGGACCTTGAACCTCTCTGCTGCTCGTTCCCGCTGCGTAATCAAGTTATGTCGGTGTCGTGTATGCCCGAACGTCCTGGCTGCAATACGCTGGAATCTTGCTTGATCGCACGAACTAGAATCCCAGACGACCATTTCCAGCAAATGGACCAACTCGTGTTCCAGCACCCGCTGCATCGCTTCCAGACGATCCTTGCAAACCAGGCCCGTCACCTCGATTGGCCGAGCAACATCGCGGAACGTCTGAAACAACAGCGGTGCCGATAAAACGACCTCAAACCGACGGCGTTGCCCCGAGCGATATCCCGGAGGGTAATGGGTGACGGTCTTGCCAGCATTCTTCGTCAATCGCTTTGACCAACCAAACGACAGGCCCTCAGCGATCGCCAGTTTTAACAATTGACTGTCAAAGAAACGCTGGTCATACAGCGTCGCCATCCGCTGCAAGTCATCACCGGAAACTTGCTGAAAATTGGGTCGGTCCAAGGTGCGGCTTAATTGCAGCGTCGCGGAGTAGATCTCGCGCTGCATTCCCTGAATCTGGGCCGCCGACAAATGCTGGCGGTTGATATGGGCTCCCAGTTGTCCGCGTTCTGATTCGTTCACTCGCCCTGGGCCACCTGCGGGTTATAGGGTCTGTAGAAAGCCAGTTCCGAATCGCCCGGCAGAGCCCGTTTCACAACACTTGCTGGCGTTTCGTGCAGTAAGTTTACTTTTCGCACCGATTTTACCAGATAGGGGCCGCGGGTGGCCTGACAGCCGTGACGGTTTGTCGGTTCCTGAATCTCGGATGCTGGATCGACTAACAGCTATCACTTTTAGTGTTTTCGTATTACAGTAAAACAACGGTTGCCGAACACCCGGGAATCCCTTCGACATCGATGACCTGGTCTCCCCACCACAAAACCATCCGCGGCGGGGGGGGCAGCAACGCGGAGTAGTGCGGCAGAAAAAATCGAAGTTATTCCCTAACGGTTCCTCAGTCTCTCCTTCCCAACGCTTAGATGAAACCATGAATCCCGATACTTCAAAGATGACCCATGACGACGACGCCTCCAATCGCCGGCAATTTCTGAAGTCCGCCGCGACCGCTGGAACCGCAGCGGCGACCATGCTGGCCAGCGTTCCACGTGTTCATGCCGACGGCAGCGATCAAATCCGTGTTGGCTTGATTGGGTGTGGAGGGCGCGGGCGCGGTGCGGCGTTGAATGCGATGGATGCGGATCCTCGCGTCCGGCTGGTGGCCCTGGGTGACCTATTTGAGGAGTCGCTCAGTTCGGCCCGACAGCAGATGCGGCAGCAGCGGCCCGAACAGGTAACGGTCACCGAGGATGATTGTTTTTCGGGATTTGACAATTTTCAGGCTGTGATCGAGCAATCCGATGTGGTGCTGCTGACTGCGCCGCCGCATTACCGGCCTGACCATATCGAGGCAGCCGTTGCGGCGGGGAAGCATATTTTTTGCGAAAAACCAGTGGCGACAGATCCCGTTGGCGTTGCTCGTGTGCGGCAGGCGTGCCAGAAGGCGGATGAAAAGGGCTTGAACGTCGTCAGCGGTTTATGCTGGCGATACGACCAAGGCGTGCGTGAAACGATGGACCGGATCTTTGCTGGACAAATAGGCAAAGTCATCAGCAGCCAAGCCAATTACCTGACCGGACCGGTTTGGATTCGCCCCCGTCGCCCTGATGAGTCGGAGATGCACTACCAGTGCCGCAATTGGTATTACTTTAACTGGTTAAGTGGCGACCACATCGTGGAACAGTTCATTCACAGCCTGGACAAGGCGATGTGGCTGCACCACGATCAGCCTCCGGTGATGGCCTACGGAATGGGCGGTCGCATGCTGCGTAGCGATCTGACGCAGGGCGACATCTACGATTCGTTTGCGGTCGTTTACGAATGGGCTGATGGCACACGCACCCACGCGTACACGCGTCAAATTCGTGGGTGCATGAACCAAACCGAAGATTTCGTCTATGGCAGTGAGGGCAAGGCGTTGCTGCTGAAGCATTCCATCGATGGTGCCGATCCTTGGAAATTTGATGGCCCGAAGCTGTCGATGTATCAGCAAGAACACAACGAATTGTTCGAAGCGGTCTTAGGAAAACGCCCTCGAATTAACAATGGGGGCTACATGTGCGACAGCACGCTGATGGCAATCCTGGGCCGCGAGGTTTGTTACTCGGGACAATTGATCACTTGGGAGCAGGCGGTCAGCAGCCCCCAGGATTTACGGCCGGAGTCGTATGACTTTGACGCCCCCGCTCCGGAAGTCAAGGTTCCCAAGCCCGGGGTCTACAAGTTTCCGGTTTCGGTTTAACGTTGTCACCAGGACGCTCCGTCGTGCGGATACGGGGGACGACGAATACTTTAGGTTATCCCTCGTTTCAGGAAGCAAAGGAATTCAATGCGGTCGAGTGATCGGTTAATTGCCGAGGTCATTGCTATCGGCGATGAAATGACCAGCGGTGCCCGCGTGGACACCAACTCGGCCTGGATCAGCCAGCAACTGGCGACGCTGGGGATTCCTACCTTGTTTCACACCACGGTCGCTGATGAATTAGCCGCAGGAATCGATTGTTTTCAAACCGCAGCGCGACGCGCCGATGTGATCATCGCAACCGGCGGCTTGGGACCGACGCAGGACGATTTAACGCGACAGGTTCTCGCATCCGCGACCGGACAACCGCTGGAGTTTTGTCCTGAGGTGATGGAGCACATTCAGCGGGTGTTCACCAAACGTGGCCGCCCGATGCCCGATCGCAATCGCATCCAAGCGATGTTTCCCGCGGGCAGTCGCGTGATCGACAACCCGCAAGGCACCGCGCCGGGGATCGACATTGAAATCCGACGGGACGGAGTCGAACGGGATAGCAGCAAGGGCGGTGCCCGCGTGTTTGCTTTGCCCGGCGTTCCCGCAGAAATGAAGCAAATGTTTACCGCGACGGTGCAGCAGCGATTGATCACGGAAATGAGCGTTGGCGAGGAAATTATTCGCCAGCACGTCGTCAAATGCTTTGGCTTGGGGGAAAGCGAGATGGAGTCGATCTTGGGGGACATGATCTCCCGGGACCACATTCCCACGGTTGGCATCACGGTCAGCCGGGCTACGATTTCGCTGCGAATCACTGCTCGCGGTTCCAGTGAAGCGGAGACCGCGCAATCGATCGCGGCCACGGCGGCAAAGATCCAGCGCGCGGCATCGGATTATATCTTTGGTGAAGGCGAACTATACGAGCTGCAACATGCTGTGGCGGAGCGGTTACAGGAACGAAAACAACGGCTCGCGACAATCGAACTTGGTGCCGCTTGTCCAATCAGCCAGTGGATGGCTTCGGTCAACGAAAATGGCATCTACACCGGCGGGGTTCACGCGGAGAGCTTGCAATTCGTAGCCCTCCCGGCGGAGTCGGGGCAGGACATGAAAGCGCTGTTAAGCGGTTTTGCCGATCGAGCGGCGGCCGACTGGGTTTTGGTAGTTGATCGTTATCCACGGATTCCATTTTCAGATCAACCACTACCGGCCTTTCCGCTGCGGATCTCCATCTTGCCGCCCAATCGCACCAGCCTGCAGACTCTGCCGGTGGAATTAGGTGGTCACCCCGACATCATCCATTCTCGGATCGGAAAAACGGCATTGGACTTTCTCCGTCGGCAGTGGACGTAATCATTTACCAATTTGCTTTGTACTGAAAAATT
The DNA here is from genome assembly GCA_007124075.1 of Roseimaritima sp. Lineage (GTDB taxonomy): Bacteria > Planctomycetota > Planctomycetia > Pirellulales > Pirellulaceae > Roseimaritima. Next base: position 2,053 of record SLFV01000022.1, on the reverse strand, counting down.
GACCGCCCCATGCCCACTCGTCGCTTTCAGGTAATCATTACCGATTTTCTTGACGATCGCCTGACGATCGAACAGGAAGTTTTGTCCGATATCGCCGATGTATCGGCGTGCCAGGCCCTGCACGAATCGGAATTGGTGGGGCGGATCGAGCAGGCGGATGCGGTGATGATGTACCACAACCTATCGCTATCGGCGACATCGATTGATCGTTTACAACGTTGTCGCTTGATCGTGCGTTGCGGCGTCGGTTTTGACAACGTGGATCATCAACATGCGGCTACCAAAGGGATTCCGGTGGCAAATGTTCCCGATTACGGGACCGAGGATGTTGCGGACAGCGCAATCGGATTGACGCTATCGCTGGTGCGTGGGATTCATCGTTACAACCATCAATTGCAAGCCGCACAAGGCGCGTGGTCCTACACGATCGCGGCACCGTTGCGGCGTTTGCGAGGACAGGTTTTCGCGGTCGTGGGACTGGGACGAATTGGGACCGCGACCGCGCTGCGTGCGAAAGCCCTGGGGATGGACGTCCGTTTTTACGATCCGTTGAAACCCGACGGATATGACAAGGCGTTGGGGATTCAGCGTGTCGAGTCGTTGCGGGAGTTGCTGCGCGACGCTTGGGTGGTCAGCCTGCATTGCCCGCTGACCGCGCAAACCCGGCACATCATCAATCAGGAGACGTTGACGTGGCTGTCACCGGGCGGTTACTTGATCAATACCGCCCGCGGCGATTGCGTGGAGCTGGCCGCTATCCCCCCTGCGATCAGCGATGGTCGATTGGCCGGAGCGGGGATCGATGTTTTGCCCGACGAACCTCCGCAGCCCGACAACCCCTTGGTAGCAGCCTGGCGAGATCCCAAGCACCCGGCGTACCAGCGGGTCATCATCAATCCGCATGCGGCCTTTTACAGCGAACAGGGACTGGACGACATGCGTTACAAAGGCAGCCAGGCCTGTCGTCGCGCGTTACTGGACTTGCCATTGCGTAATGTTATTAACGGCATCCCAACGGCGCGGCTGAGTTGATCGGAGTTGCTGTCTTGCTGGATATCGTCGGTCGGAGATGACACAGCGGCCGCAGGAACCTTCGTTTCAACTTGCGGCTAAGATTCGCCAAGATTTCTTCGTACTAACCGTTGTTTAGGCCCGACGGCTGACGCGTGAACGCGACCCGTCCTTCCTTGTTCCCACATCAATTGAAAATCCAAGCTTGGCTGTAGCAGTACCTCATCAATCGCGAGCCTGGGAGCCATTACGGTTACCACTGTACCGGATGTTCTGGCTGGCATCCTTGGCCTCCAACTTAGGGACTTGGATCCATGAGGTCGGGGCAAGCTGGTTGATGACCGAATTGGTCGATTCCCCCGTGTTGGTGTCCGCCGTACGTGCGGCCGGCGCGTTGCCGATGGTGTTATTTGCGATCCCCGTTGGCGCGTTGGCCGACCGCGTGGACCGGCGCCGATTGATGATCGTCACGCAATGCTTATTGCTGTTGGTCGCTTCGTCGATGGCAACGCTCACCTTGCTGGATCGTGTTCAGCCTTGGGGGTTGCTGTCGCTGACGACGCTAATGGGCTTAGGCACCGTCATGCACGTGCCTTGCTGGCAAGCGTCGACCCCTGAACTGGTTCCGCGCCGTTTGATTCCGCAAGCCGTTTCGCTGGGAAGTGTCAGCTTCAACCTGGGCAGGGCCATCGGGCCTGCTGTCGGGGGTTTTTTGATCGCAATGTTGGGCAGTTGGGCCACCTTCGCAGTCAACGCGGTTTCCTTTGCGGGGGTCCTGACGGTAGTCATCCTCTGGAAACGTCCGCCACAGGAATCGGCTAGCGAACGGTCGTACTGGGGTTCTTTGCTGAACGGAGTTCGCTTTGCCATCACCAATCCGATGTTGCGGCATGTTTTGCTGCAGTTGTTTGTATTTATCGTTCCCGCCAGCGTGCTATGGAGCCAACTGCCGTTGATTGCGCGGCATCACTTGCACTGGGATGCCCGCGGATACGGATTGATGGTTTGTGGACTGGGGGTCGGCGCGGTCCTGGCAGCGGTG
>SLFV01000587.1 GCA_007124075.1 Roseimaritima sp. | reverse complement strand
GACCCTTCGCGGTGCTTTTCCAGCCGAGGCACGGGCTAATTCAGCTAGCCTTTCCTGGGGGCTTGCCGGTTCCCCCCCGTCTCCGGCGGCGGTGCCGGGATGTGCCAACCATTTCGCCGTTGCATCCGCATGAGTCGCGCAGGGAAACCAGGTGGCCGCTGGTTGCGGCGCTAGGATTTGTGGTAAATCGTTTCGTCCTGATTGCTTGCAGGCTTCGATGGCGGACTTCTGCAGCCTGCTGGCCACGGTCGCAGCAGGCTGCCACGCTGAATGCTGGCAAATCAGCGGCACGATGGTCTGCACGTTCAGCTCGGTCAATTTTTCTATCAAGAACTTCGCCCGGTCTCCTTTCGGAATTGCGACACCCACACACACAAGCGTTTCTTTCGCCTGCTGGGCCGGCAGTAGCTGTTCTACGATACAGGTTACCCGGCGTTTGTTGACCTCGCGGACCGTCGCCAGCCCGTGGGTTCCCGCGCCGTCAAATAATTCCAATTGCTGGCCGATTTGGACTCGCATCACCTTCGCCGCGTGACGCGCCTCTTCTGCCAACAGCTCGATTGATTGACCAGCGATCGATAATTCAGGTGCGTAATAGCGTTGTGTCATAAAAAAGTTGTAGATCGGCAAGAGAATCCGCCGATCATAGCAGATAAGTCGACTTTTCCGACCCACTTCCTTGCAGTTGAATCAGGTGTTATGCCCTACCATGATTTCTGGTCGCTTCACACCGCGCCGTTCGGTGCTAGTGATTTGGGCCGTCGTTATTATGCGGCTAAGCCACAGCGTGAGGCTTTTGCCCGTATTCAGTATCTCGTCGACAACGGACATTCCGTGGGTCTGCTGATTGGAGACAGCGGTTGCGGAAAATCCGAACTGCTGAAGCAAGTTGCTACCAGCCGAGGTTTTGGCGACCATGCGATCGACGTTGCCTTGACCAGTTGTGGCCAACGTACCACGGCCGAGACGCTGGAGCATTTAGCGGTCCAGTTGGGGATTGGCAGTGATGTGACCGGTTGGCGATCGATTCGAGAACGAATCCTGGCAGCCGCACGCCAGCACGTGCGGACCGTCTGGTTGATTGATGATGCGTCGGTCGACGTGGCCGCCGCCGCAGCTTCATTGGTGTCCCAAGAACGTTGGTTGACCGTGGTTGCGGCCGTGCAACCGGAGCGAGTGTTGAAGGTGGCGACCGCGCTGGATGTTTGTCCGTTACGAGTTGATTTAACGGCGTTTACTCTCCGCGACACGATGTCATTTGTTCGTCAGCGTCTAAGCGAAGCGGGGGGGCGGGAAGATATCTTTACCGACGGTGCGTTGATCCGCATGCATGAGTTGAGCGACGGCAGGATCGCCGTTATCGTTCGGATCGCTGAATTGGCGATGGCGGCGGCGGCGGCCAATCAGCAGGCCGAAGTCAACACGGGTTGGATTGATGCGGTGCAGGACGAATTTGTCCGTGCGGCTTGATTGTTGATTGCCCCGAAGTGGCCGCGTGAGTCTGCCCCCCAAAAAAACGTCTCGTTGCGCATTGTTTGCCCTAATAACCGTCATGCTGCGAAGGGATAGATGGTGCAGTCGCGACCTTGGAAAGCAAGCTGCGATCCGCACCTGTTAATTGTTGTGACCGATGATGGCTCCAATACGCTGTTGGACCAGCGCAGCGGTGTCACGTTCCACAGTGAAAGCGGCGCGGCAACCGAAACACGCCACGTATACTTGCGTAACAGTAACGTTGAAAATCGTTTGCGCCAGGGCCAGCCGACAACGGTTTTGGAGCTGGGTTTTGGGGCCGCAATGGGCTGTCTGCTGACTGCAGCAGCGGCGCGGTTCACGAAGACTCAGGTGCAATATTTAGGTATCGATTGCCGGTTTTTGCCGACGCAGTTGCTCCGCGAATTAGAGCTGCATCGCGGTGGAGTCGCTGCAACCTGGGTGGAAGAGTTTTTGCATGCCTACACCGATGGGCTGGCCTTACTGGCGAAGTCTAGGCAAGGGGAGTTTTCGTGGGGCTCGACGCGGGTAAGGATGCATCAGTGCGATGCGTCCCGGCTTGAGGATCTCGGAGCCGCGCTTGGCGAAAATTGTTTCGATGCAATTTACTTTGATCCGTTCGCCCCGGCAGCCTCCCCGGCCTTGTGGAACGTCGCGTTGTTGCGGCTACTCCGGCAGCACTTGGCGGTCGACGGTCGATTGGTGACGTATTGCGTGAATCGAACCGTTCGCCAGTTAATGCGTGACGCGGGGTTCCGGACCCGGCGCGTTCCAGGACCGCCAGGAGGAAAACGCGAGGTTTTGATCGCGGAGTTCGGCCCGTAGCGGTCGCCAGATCGCGGCGGCGTGCCAAATTGGCGTGTGGTGGTGGGTAAGACTTGGGAATGGATCAATTTGCCTGCAGTTGGATCGCAATCGCAACGACGACAATCAGCAGCACAAGTATTGCAATGATCTTCAGTCGACCGACCACGGGGCGTTCCAGCATCCCCATTTGCTGACGCACCAAGATCGCCAGCAAATGCTGCCCGTTGTCATCTGGCAGGATCGTCTTGCCCGTCGCGTGGGCCATGTTCTCTTGACCGTTTGCGTTGGTAGGAAAAGCTTCCGGGTGTGCCTGCATGATCTGCAGCATCAGCCCCTGAATGGAGCGCGCGTTAAAGGGGCGTTGTTCGGGGTTTTTGGCCAACATCTGCTCGACCACGGCTTCAAGTTCCTGTGGGCAATCAGCGCCGAGCTCGCGGATGTGAGGCGGGGCGATTCGGAGATGTTGTTCCAGCACCTCCCTCGCATTCTGGCCGACGAAGGGAGGACGTCCACACAACATTTCAAATGCGCAGCACCCAAGTGAATACAAGTCGGCTTTCCCCGAAACGGAACGATCACCGACGATTTGTTCCGGAGCCATGTAGGGATGCGTTCCCACCGTGATCCCCGCCGACGTTAGGTCGGCGTTTTGCAAATCGCGAGCAATCCCGAAATCGGCCAACTTGACATGGCCCGCAGCCGTTAGATACAGATTGCTAGGCTTTAGATCGCGATGGACCACACCGTGGTTATGGGCACATTGAAGGGCCGACGCGGTTTGTTTCAAGACGCTGACGACAACGGGCCATGGCAGTCGCCCACGGTGCGACAGTAGGTCGCGGATCGAGCCCCCATCGATGCGTTCCATGACGTAAAACAGTCGCTCTTCGGGTTCGTTGCTCCCATAGCAATGGATAATGTTGGGATGCTGCATCCGCCGCAGTACGGCAATCTCGCGTCGAAACCGAGCCCGGATCAGCTGGTCGTCTGCTACCGAGTCATGCAGAATTTTCAACGCCAGTGGTGGCTGTTGCCCATCCTCCTGGTTGGCAAGTGATGAATCCCCAGATATTCGCAGAGCTTTTACTTTACTTGGGTCGCGTAAACGAACCGCATAAATCGCTCCGACCGTTCCACCACCAAGCGGTTGCAAAAGATGAAAGTCTTCGAGCTTGAATAGTGGCATCTAACGACGCCCTCGGGTTGGTCCGGGAAAAGATGACGAATGACCCCTGCGTTTCGGTTTTCTGTTGGGTTAGCGCGATCTCCAAGGGGGCAGAGCCCCTTTCCTCCACAGGCGGTTAGACGCCAGAGATCGATTCAATCTTGACCAGGGTATGCATCTGTCGATGCCCGGTCCGGCGTTTGGAATGTTTGCGACGACGGAATTTTTGCACGTAAATCTTTTTATCCTGGATCGGCCCCAAAACCGATGCCGTGACGGTTGCACCCTCCACCAATGGGGTTCCTAGTGTCATCCCCCCTTCAGCGGCAACAGCCAGGACGGTGGAAAAAACCAAGCTTTCTCCTTTGGGCACGTCGCGGTAATCGACGTGCAGTTCCTGACCTGGTTCCACTTTGTACTGACGTCCGCCGTCAACAATGATCGCATACATGATGAATGGTCTTACTAGCTGGAAGTTGAAATATCGTGAATCGCGTGGCGTCTGACCGATGTTGGGCTCAGACCCGTACTTTTTTTGTCGGAGATTTTCGCTTGCAAATTGGTCCCTGAGCGTCGACCGCCGTTCCGGTCGCCCCAAAGTTGCCATCGCCTTCCGGGACCCGGGAGTGGGCCCGAGTATACTTTCTACAGCCCTCCGGCTTCAACCGGTTTGTTGAATAAAATTTGGCGGCAAGCAGTTCTCTGGCGATATAATCAAGGCTTTGTGCAACCCGTCTGCAACAAACTGGATATGAACGCACGGTCACACTTCGTTTGGTTCATTTCTTCCGGTCCGCCGCAGCGGGAATCGCGGGCAGAGTTCTTGAGGGACCCCAACCATCGACCACGATGAAATTTTTTTTAGCCCATGCTCACATTTTTAACCACGGTACGAAACGTTAATCATTCGGTGTTC
>SLFV01000257.1 GCA_007124075.1 Roseimaritima sp. | reverse complement strand
GCAGCATACCAGCACCAAAGGCATACTGGTCCGCAACCTTGTGGCCAAAGACCGACACGGCGACCAACGAAATCATCGCCACCGCAGCAACAATGATGATGTACTCGACCAGTCCTTGGCCCTTACGACTTTTCCTACGCATTCTCAACTGCATTGCTTTCCCTTTCGGAAAACGAGTAACTGAAAAACATGGTTGGTCGCCTGACCGATGATGACCAATTGTTGCAGACGGCGGCGACCATCACGGATAACCGCCTGCATTTTCCACAGGACCGCTGACAAAAACGGGCGGGGACCCACCCTGCTTTGGCAACCCTCCTGGTGTAAGGTGCTCCGTCACGAGAACTTTGCCGATCGGGTTTGGTCGGACCGATGACCGACTCCGTCACCCGTGACGGAACGTGTTCCAGAATCTTGGCCCGGGGACATCGACACCACGTGTCCCGATACTGGCCAAACCAACGGCCCCAGAGGGGGTCAACGCTTCGGCGGCGGAGCGCGAGAGGAGGCGGAGCGCCTAACGGCGATCGCGTCCGTGGGGGGCTGAGTAGAAACGAAATCGATGACAGGCTGCGATGGCGACATACCAACCGCCGCTGTCAACAACGTTGACATGCCCGCTATCGCCGCGCGGCAAGCAACGCAATCCCCGGGAACATGCGGCAACGACGAATCGCCTGATTCCACCGCCGCTGTAGATCCCGAAGCCGCAGACTCCGACGCTGCGTCCGCCCGCGACTGCGATCTCGCTCGCTGACGACCCGCACAACAACCTGCACAGCAACTCGCAGGCACCCGCTCCAGCGACGACTGCGGAGCGTCAACCTCCGTAGCGCCGAGCGAAGCACTGCAATGCCACCACGCGGGAATATTTCCCAGTAGCAACACCATCGCCAAAACGGGCGAGAGCAGCGGGTTGGAATGGAAACGAGTCATAGCGTCAAGTCGCCTGAAACGGTTGTAACGATTTCGCCGAATGGTCTTTTAGTGATGCGTGTATGGTAGTCGAATGCAGGTTGACGTCAAGTGCTTGAAAGAAGTTTTTGCAATTCATTTGCATCTGGGGGGGGATGATGTGTGCGCCCTGCGGTGCGTCAGCATCAAGCGTTAGTGAGTATCGTGGAATAAATAACGGTCTGACCTTTCTCCCCCCCTCTCTACATCTCTCCCGGCCATTCCTGCTCCACAGGGTCGGCAGAGACAGTTCAAAGGAACCGTTATTTATCGCACGATGCCAAGGGGTCAGGAGTCAATTGTGCGAAGCACCCGATGCGCCGTTCCGGCGATTGACTCCTGACCCCTTAACGAAAACGAACGCTGGACGATTGGACCGTTGGACCTACGGCGATCAGAAGATCACGGGCGGCGAGACGATCGGCATGTCCGCTTGTCGCCAGAAGGCGTCAAGAGCCTTACCGGGGCTCGCCCCTGGCCTCAGCTACGCCTGCAGCAGGTCTTCGACGGTGCGATTCCAGGGGGGGAAGGGGTCGGAGAATTCGGCCCAGGCGGCGGGGCCGAGGGCTAGCTCTTGGTCGGTCAGCAGGCAGTCCTGCAACGCGTCATAGAGGTCGATTTCGTCCATCCCGATCCCGATAAAGACCAGTTCTTGACGGCAATCGCCAACCTCGGGGTGCCACAGCTTCTTCCGTTGGGCCTCGAACTGGGGCACATCGGGCCAGTGCTGACGGGGAACCGCAGCCCACCAGAAGCCACCGAAATCCAGCCGCGCCACGCGACCGGCTTGCGACCAGACGCCGATTTTGTCCAGGCGGCTGGCCAGCCAAAAGAACCCTTTGGACCGCAGCACCCCGCTCCAGTCGGAACCGAGCCGGTTGTAGAATCGCTGGGGATGGAAGGGGCGCCGCGCGCGATACACAAAACTGTTGACGCCATACTCCTCCACCTCGCTGGCGCCTTCGCCACGGAGCGTCAACTGCCAGCCTTTGGACTGTTTGGCGATTTCAAAGTCAAAGCGGCCGGTCCCCAAGATTTTGGCTGGTTCCACCTGTCCGAATTCGGCGTGCAGTTTCAGTGCGTGGGGATTTAATTGTTCGATAAACGCCTGGATCGTCGCCAGTTTTTCAGGGGGAACCATATCGGCTTTATTCAGCACGATCACATCGGCAAATTCAACCTGGTCGGTCAACAGATCCGCCACCGTGCGGGCATCATCTTCACCGGCAGCTTGGCCGGCGCTTTGGAGGTCCTGACCGATCTGCAGGTCACGTAAAAAATTGGCCGCATCGACCACCGTGACCATCGTGTCCAGTTCCGCCAGATCGGCCAGGGCCTGCCCGTCGCCGACGGCAAAGGTGAACGTGTCGGCCACGGGTGCAGGTTCGGAGATCCCGGTCGATTCGATCAGCAGGTAGTCAAAACGGCCTTCCTTGGCCAAACTGGCGACCTCGATCAACAGGTCCTCGCGGAGCGTGCAGCAGATGCAGCCATTGGTCATTTCTACCAGCTTTTCATCGGTGCGGCTCAGTTTCGCGTCGCCCTCGGCGATCAGTTGAGCGTCGACGTTGACTTCGCTCATGTCATTAACGATGACCGCCACCCGCAAGCCTTGACGGTTGCACAGGACATGATTCAGCAGCGTGGTTTTGCCAGCCCCCAGGAAACCGGACAGGACCGTGACGGGCAATTTTTTCATTTTCTTAGTGCCTTCTTAAAAGCAAGTGGTCGGTCAGGTTTTCCAGTCGTGTGCAGCGCGACCCGTTGGCACCAATTCTTGCGTCCGAACTCGCAAAGCCTCTTGGGGCTAGGCTTGCGCGCGTTTGGCATCGTGAGATCAATAACTGGCTGACCTTTCTTCCTTTCTCTAAATCTCTCCCGGCCATTCCTGCTCCACAGGGTCGGGAGAGACAGTTCAAAGGAACCGTTATTTGTCGCACGATGCCTTAGTAGCTGGCGTTATCCAGTTCGTCGTCCTGCAATTCGATTGCGGGGAAAGGATCGTCGAATTCCTGCCAGGCGGTGACCTCCTGAGCCCATTCCGCATCGGTCAGCAAGCAGGACTCCAGCACCTCGCGGATGGTCATTTCGTCCATCGCATTGCCGATGAAAACCAATTCCTGCCTTCGATCGCCATGCTGGCCATCAAACTCCGACCGGATTCGTCGAATTTCAGCTTCATCATCGGGCCAGTGGTCATCCGGTGCACCGGCCCACCAGTAACCGGCAGGATCCAGCCGTACCGAACAACCGGCCTGGGACCAATCGAACGCCCAGTCATACTTGCTGGCGATCCACGCCAACCCCTTACTGCGGAGTACGCCCACAAAAAAACCGCCCCCTTCCAGACTGTTGTCCAAGGCATCGGCCAACCGCTGCGGGTGGAACGGCCTGCGGCTTTTGAAGACGAAACTGGAAATCCCGTACTCCTCGGTTTCTGTCGACTCCTGCCCCCGTGGCACAGAAAGCCAGTCCGGACGCTGCTCCGCCTCGTCCAGCGAAAACAAACCCGTCCCCAAGATTTGATTCAGCGGAACGTTTGCCTGCGTGCAGGGGATGATCCTCGCCCCCCCGTTCAGCTTGCGAATCAAAACGGTCAATTGCTCCAGGTCGTAGGGGCTTACCAAGTCGGTCTTGTTGATCACGATCACATTGGCAAATTCCACTTGATCGACCAACAAGTCGACGATGTTACGTTTGTCCTCCGGGTTCAACCCGATCCCGCGTTCGGTCAGATCTTCGTACGAACCGAATTCGTCCATGAAATTCGCGGCGTCGACCACCGTGACCATCGTGTCCAGTTCCGACAGTTGCGACAAACTGTTGCCCTGCTCGTCTTCGAAAGTAAACGTTTCCGCTACCGGCATCGGCTCACTGATCCCAGTCGATTCGATCAGCAAATAATCAAAGCGACCCTCGCGGGCCAACCGAGCGACCTCCACCAACAGGTCCTCGCGGAGCGTGCAGCAGATGCAACCGTTGGTCATTTCCACCAACCGTTCCTCGGTCCGTGATAGATTGGCATCCCCATTGCGAACCAACGCCGCGTCGACATTGACCTCGCTCATGTCGTTGACGATCACCGCGACTCGCAGCCCACCGCGGTTGCCCAGAACGTGATTCAATAGCGTCGTCTTACCCGCTCCCAAAAATCCGGACAGGACGGTTACGGGTAAGCGTTGCTGCGAATTATTTGAAATCATGAAAACGTTTCCTCTTCGTTTTTAGTCGTTTGGTTTTTAGTAGTGTTGACGCGAAGCCAAGCATCGTGCGATCAATAACTGCCTGACCTTTCTCCCTCTCGCTAAATCTCTCCCAGCTACTCCTGCTCCGCAGGGCCGGGCGAGACCGATCGACGGTACAGTTACTTATTGTACGAAGCGAATAGCGAATCGATTTGGCCCGTAACGGCCCGCACCAGGGCCAGTGAATCGTTACCGTGGGATAAACGCAGGTGCCTGCGGACATCGATCATCACCGCACCCTGGTTTGCCAACCGCTCGCGGAACATCGCCGCCCGAGGCGATTCGTTGCGACTATCATAAATGACGCACGAAGCCCGCAGTAGCGTCCGGGAACGCAAGGCAACCTGGTCGTCAGATTCGTTCCTACACCGTTCCAAGAACGCGATCGGTGCCGGCACGACACAACCGCTCAGCAAGGCGGCGACCGCGGGATTGGAGAATACGATTTGGGGAGATTGCGATTCCTGGCCGCAGGCAACGGTTCCCCAGCAGATCGCAGCGACGCAGAGCAAAAAACGACTACACATGAGCGGACTCCGATGGGCAGATCCACGCATCCTTCGCGAAAACGACATTCCTGTTACGTGCAATACGTTTGCATTTATAGCGTGGTTCGTTAATTTTTCAAGGGTCCGAGGAAGGATATTTTCCGATGGCTGGCCAGCCGGACACGGGCAAGGGGAGGAGGAAATATTGGAGTCCTGGGGCGAGGTAGATTTATCTCTGCTGCTGGCCTAAGATATCGACACCGCGCAGGACGCAAACGTCACGCAGCGAACGCCACCACGCAACTTGTCGTCGCCACCGCTGCGATTGTAGCGATGTTCAGGTTAGCGACAGGGAAATGATGGAGCAGAGGGTGGCGAGCCACACGAGGAGTTTTTTCTGGAACAACGCCGGAGCGTGGGGAGCGTCCTGGAGCCTGCCCCGTTCGGCCATCACCATCCCGATTATCGCCATCCCGATTGGAGTTCAGAAGTATGCCCGCTCTGCTGGCCGTTGCCGCTCATCCGGACGACATCGAATTCGTGATGGGTGGAACCATGCTGTTGCTGCAGCAGCGCGGCTGGGACCTCCACTACATGAATTTAGCGGACGGTCGACGTGGCTCCACGCAGTTATCGCCCGATCAGTGTGCCCAGACACGGTTGCGTGAGGCACAGGCAGCGGCGGAGGTTTTAGGAGCCACGTTTCATCCTCCGATCGGTCGTGATTTTGAACTGGCCTACACGACTGAAATGGTTCAGCGTGTCGCCGCCGTGGTCCGGCAAAGCAAGGCCACGATCGTCCTGACACACGCCCCGACCGATTATATGGAGGATCACGAAGTCACCTGTCGGTTGGCGGTTTCCGCCGCGTTTGCCCATGGCATGCCCAATTTGGAGACGATTCCGCCGCAACCACCCTACTTCGAACCGGTGACGGTCTACCACGCCCAGCCGCATGGGAACCGAACCCCGACGGGCGAACGTGTTCATCCCGATTATTGGGTCGATACGTTGTCGGTCATTGATCGAAAACGCACCGCGTTGGAGTGCCACCGCAGTCAGCATGAATGGTTGGACCAAAGTCAGGGAATGAGTTCCTACGTACAAACCATGCTGGAGCTTTCCAGCGAAGCAGGACGTTTGTCAGGTAAGTGGTTGCATGCCGAAGGCTGGCGACGGCGCGAGCACTGGGGGTTTTGTGGTCCGAATGATGATCCGTTGCGAGCTGCGTTGGCAGACGTCGTGGTCAAGGGTCGGTCTCGCGATGCGTAGCGGCGCCAGCGGCCACTTCAGGACGGCATCCTTTCCGTGGACGAATTGAATCGTCACCCATTTTGCGTCTCAGCACGAAATCGGTTATGTTGTTGCGGCTGCCTAGAGACCTTTCGCTGGACGTGTGTGCGATGGGCTTGGCGTGTGTTACGTCTTGGACGGGTAAATCACATGGCTGGGTCGCCGCGTTGACGTCCCGCAGCTTTCCCCTCCCCATTCTCCGGCCCCTGGATTGACATGAAACGCATTTGCTTGATCTCGGCTTGTTTTGGCATTTTGGCCTGTGTCGTTGCGATCGCTCAGAAGACCGCGGCACCTCCGGCGGTCGAAATGCGAACTTACGCAACCGCATTCCTGGAAACCATGGACCAGGAGCAAATCAAGCAAGTTCAAATGCCTTATGATTCCGACAAACGGGTCCAGTGGCATTTCATCCCGATGCCAACACGAAAAGGGATTCCGCTGCGTGACATGAATCTGGCTCAACAGACCGCCGCCTTGCGTTTGGTACGGGCAGCACTTAGTGAGGTCGGTTATCGGAAGGCATCGCAGATTATGCTGTTGGAGGGGGTGTTACGGCAAATGGAAGGGGCAGGAAGCGAGGAGCGTCGTGACCCGCGAAAGTACTATGTGACGATTTTTGGCGACCCTCAGCAGACGGGAAAGGACACCCCTTGGGGGTTAAGTTTCGAGGGGCACCATCTATCGTTGAATTTTGTTTGTCGTGGCGATGCGATCGTCGACAGTACGCCTCAGTTTTTTGCCTCCAATCCGGCTTTAATCAAGTCGGAGGTCAGCGGCCCGTTGGGCAAGGGGACGCGTGTCCTGACGGGGGAAGAGGTGTTAGCGTTTGAGCTGGTCAACTCGTTGTCATCCGAGCAATTGGAACTGGCAAAGATCGCGGACGAAGCATTTCCGGAAATTCGCTTCGCGGGTGATCCGCAGCCAACGATCACGGAAAAAGAGGGCCTTCCCTACCTAAAAATGGATGCGGCTCAGCAAAAACTGCTATCGCAGTTGATCGCGGAGTACAACAGCGCGATGCCTGCAGACGTCGTCAAGGAGCGGTTGGAACTGATCGACGCAGCGGGTTGGGATGGAATCCATTTCGCTTGGGCAGGGGCGTTAAAGCCAGGGATCGGTCATTATTATCGCGTCCGGGGCGAGACATTTCTGATCGAGTTTGTCAACACCCAGCCCGATGCCGAAGGCAATCCCGCAAACCATATCCATTGCGTTTGGCGTGACATGACCGGTGATTTTGATTTGCCGATCAGCGATTGAGCTTGTCTTCACGGTGGTGATTTTGCTACCTCGACGGGTAGTCAAAAAGGAACCACGACATGAATGATTTCTTGCATCGAAATGACAGACCCGAAGCGTCTCCGAAGTCATCCTTGAAGCGAAGCGGTCGCGTGCTTGTCCGCGATACCAATTCACTGTCCCTGATCGCATTGGCTGGGGTGTTGGATGCCGCAGGGTGGGAGTGTGTCTGTGCGCGGGGAAATGACGCGGTTTGGAAAGCGTTGGATGCCGAGTGCTTTGACCTGCTGGTGTACGATGCGGACGACGACGCCACGGCCGCGATCGAGGTGGTAGCCGCGATCCGACAGCGTCCCTCCGATGCCGCGCTACCGGTCGTACTGATTGCCGGTCCGCAGTGGGCGGGGATGGAGCAAAAGACAGAAAGCGATTCAGCGGTCCAGTGTTTATTCAAACCGATTGACCCCAGCGCGTTACTGGCGGTGGTCAATCAGTCGCTCTGGATGCCACACATGGTCGCCTCACAGCGACGTCGTGGCGATCGTCCCAACCGCGCAGGTTGGCTTACGCTTTGACACGCAAGCGGATTAGTTTCCCGTGCGTTTGAGCAAACGTCTGGATTTCCTCCGCCGCCGCGCTGGCAGCACCTTCCGACGCTTCGTGCGTCATGACGACCAACGGCACCGAGCGTTTCCCGGCATGCTGGTCCGGTTCGTGCTGGATCACCGATGCGATCGAAACCGCATGACGCCCCAAAGCCCCCGTGACCTTGGCCAGGACGCCGGGCGTATCATCGACATGCATTCGCAGGTAGTACCGACCCGGCATGTCGTCGGCGTCGCGGAGGTGAACTCTGGGGGGATTGACCAACGAAAAAAGTTCCAGGGTTTGAAAGGTCAACTTACAGCGACCGACCGCCGTATCGATCAGATCGGCCACCACGGCGGACGCGGTCGGCATTTGTCCGGCCCCCAGCCCGTGGAAAAAGACAGGGCCGACCGCGTCCCCGATGACGCGAATCGCGTTAAACGCATCCTGCACTTCCGCCAACGGTGTGCCAGCCCGGACCAGGGTGGGGGCAACATGCAGTTCCAACCCCGTGTTTCCCAAATGGGCCGAAGCCAGCAGTTTGATCCGGTAGCCCAAGTGGCGCGCGAACTGTAAATCCAGTGGGTCCAACTGGTCGATGCCGATTCGCGGGATATCCTCCCAATGGGCGCGCGCCCCGAAAGCGAGATGGGCCAAAATCGCCAATTTCTGTGCCGCATCGGAGCCATCGACATCCATGGTGGGATCGGCTTCCGCGTAGCCGTTTTCCTGCGCCAAACGGACGGCTTGGTCGTAAGCCATGCCTTGGTTTTCCATCTGCGTGACGATAAAGTTGCTGGTCCCGTTTAGAATTCCCTCCAACGAAAGGATCTGGTTGGCCGACAAACATTGGCTAATGTTGGTGATGATCGGGACGCCACCGGCCACCGACGCCTCAAACGCGATGCTGCGGCCAAGTTTCCGAGCGACATCAAACAGTTCGGCCCCATGTTGAGCCAACAGGGCCTTGTTGGCCGTCACAATGTCTTTGCCCGCATGCAACAGTTCCAGCATGATGGTCCGTGCGGGCTCCAGACCGCCGACAAGGTGCGCTGCAACCTTGATCTCGGGGTCGCGGAGCACCTGCTGCAAATCATCGGTCAGCACTCCCGCAGGCAGGTCGGCCGTGCGCGGCTTGCGAAGGTCACGAACGACCGCCTTTTCCAACCACAACACGCGCCCCGCATGCCTTGCGGTACGGTCTCCGTGGTCTAGCAGCAGTCTTGCCACCCCGGAACCGACTGTGCCCATCCCGACAATCGCGACCTTTGTCCGTTGCATAAACCGACTTAAACTTGGGGAATAAAATCGAACCTTGCCTGATCCCGTCCAGGGGTTTTTGCCAATGGTAACGCTTTCGTCTCCGCAGGGTAACGGGTAGGTCCAGATGCGAAGCTGACTAACAGCCTACGAAGCGGAATCAGCGTTTGGCGCGTCGGGAGTGCTCGCGAGGACACTTGACAATCGCGGTGTTTGAAAAACCGCTCGTTTTTCCGCAGACCGTTAGATCTGACGAACGACGATCCGCGTGCCGCTTTTCTGGATAACGCGAACCCGTTGGTCGGCGTCGATAAAATCCCCTTCGGTGATCACATCAACCATGTGCCGACCAAACTGCACTTTCCCGGCAGGCCGCAGTGTGGAAATCGCCACGCCTTCTTCGCCTACCTGCACGACCGACCAACCTGCCTCCACGGTTTGAGGAATCGCAGTCGCCATGCTTTGACCGCCACTGGAGGGCGGTTGGAGGGTCAGCCGCCGAAGCGGGCCGGGCAGGTTTTCCGCGAAGGAGAGGAACGCGATCAGCAGCACTCCGCCCCCGACCAAGACGGCCGCCACGGTGCCGACACTGGTTCCCAATTGCTGCAGGTCTCGCGCGCTCTCGGGCAGCAAGACGTGCCGCGATGCCATCACCAAAGCGACACTGACCATTCCCAATCCCGCGACTCCAAAGACGCCAAAACCGGGCAGTACGAACAGTTCCATGGCTAGGAAAGTCAAACCTAACACAAACACCATGACCTCCAGCCAACCGGCGGTCCCCCCCAAGAACCGGCTCCAGAAAAACGTGCCGAAACAAAGTGTGGCGACCAACCCTCCGATTCCAATCCCCGGGGCGCCCAGTTCAAACAACAAGGCTCCGACCCCGATAATCAAAATCAACCCGGTGATGATCGGCGAGTTCAAAATCACCAGTGCGATGTCGATACGATTCTGGGGGATCACCTGAATCGGCTGGGCAACCTCCAGGACATCGGCCAGCGATTCCAAATCGGTGGCGTTACCGTTGGCAAGCCCCAATTCGACGGCGCGACGACCGTCAAGCGTTAGAAAGCGGTTGGCCTTGGATTCAAAAACCTGTTTTCCCGCGACCCATTGTTCCGCATCGGGTAAGCTGGCGAACTCATCTTCGGTAAAAAATGCTTGGCGATCGTCCTGGCGATGGCGTGCTTCGATCACCACGGCATCCTTGTCGACCATCGCCTCGGCCAGCGCTGCCGGTCGCCCCGCCTTTTGGGCGATGGTTCGCACGCGAGCGACCAGATCGCTGCGGGCTTTAGCGTCGGCGTAACGAAACGCGGAATCGGCCCCTTCGACAATCAAACCCGCATCGCCAATCCGTGCCCCAGGTGCGATAACGATCTTGTCGGCAGCCAAAGCCGTTAACGCCGCGCCGCTGATCGCTTCGTGATCGATGAAAGCGACCGTTTCAACGCCTTGGGCGCGATGCAGCATGTCCACCAGTTCCATCGTCGTGCTCAAGTACCCTCCGGGACTATCAATCTGCAGAATGATCACATCGGGGCGCTGGTCCAGGGCTTCCTGAAACTTACGCTGCCAGATCGCACCACTTAGCGGGCTAATCATTCCTTCCAGCTTGAAAGCCACCGCGGTTCGGCTGCGAGGCTGCGGTTCCTGTTCAGCATGGTCCGGGTCGATTTGCAGTTGTCCATTCTGCGGGTCACCTAAGGCGGTTGTCGAAATCGACGCAGCGCACCACATCATCACGAACGCTATTTTCATGAACGTTGACACGAAAACCCAAGGGGACACCGAAGGCTGTCTATTACGCATAACACAGTTGAATCATTCGAAAACTTAGCAGCCCTGTTGAAAAAGGGGGCTGTCCCTTTGGAGGTCGGAGAGGGTAAGCCCCCCTCTTTCAATAGGCTGTTCGACATCACGGGAGGCTCAACACGGGGGAACCATGCCAATTCGATGCTCCGTCTCGCGTTGTTCCCTGCCCTGTATCGTACCAAAGCTGAAAGCCTGTCGCCGACTTGCACCCCGAAGGGGTCGTTTCGGCGAGCCAGCCAACGTTATACACTTATTGAACCGAGCGAGAAACGGATTTTGGAATACCTTTTGCCGAGTCTCCCCTCACTCCGCCCTATTTTCGGCGAGTTTTTCCAAGGCCCCTCCAACCGGCGGCTACGCTGGAGCCCTTGAAAGTCATTGCGAAACGTTTTTGGACCCCACCGTCATGAATTCCCCAGCGGTGTTCCCGCCAAAGTTTACACGATTCGCCGTTGGGTGCGGCCAGTGACGGTATGAAACGAACGCTATTAATCATCGGTATTGCCCTGGCGGTTGCTCAGTTGGCGATAGGACTGGTGGCCTGGGGGGCGGCGGTCTTTTCGGCCAGCCTTCTTGCTACGCAGATGATCACAACGGGGCTGTTGTTGTGGCTGGCGGCCCGGTGGCTGCAACCGTTAAAGCCGCTGGAGCAACTGCTGGAGACGGTCGGACGTCCCGCGACGCGCACGCCGTTACTGGGCAGCTTATTTTCACGCACTCGGGAGCTGCTTCTGCTTCGCGAGCGGCAGCTTGAAGAGCAGAACAGGCTGCTGGCGGAGAATCGCGAACGTTTTCAAGCCGTCTTGAGCGGGATGACGGAGGGGGTGATCGCGGTCGGGCAAGGTGGCGAACTGCTGCTGCTGAACCGCGCCGCACGGCGGATCCTATCCGTCGACTTGGAAGATGTCATCGGACGACCGCTGATCGGTATCGTCCGCTACGAGGCGGTTCGCAATGCGGTCCAGGAGGCGGTGGAGACGCAAAATTTTGTCGATGTGACCTTCCAGACCTTCGGGCTTGAACCGCGCGACGTTCGGCTGCGAGTTGCGCCGATGGCAGGGACTCCGTCACCAGGGCTGACGCTGGTATTTCACGACGTCACCGAATTGACTCGCCTGGAGACCATCCGACGTGATTTCGTCGCAAACGTTTCGCACGAACTAAAGACACCGTTGTCGTCCATCAAAGCCTATGCGGAAACACTGCTGATGGGGGCCATTGATAAAGCTCCCGATAACGTGCGGTTTATCAAGCAAATCGAGCAGCAAGCCGACACGTTGGGAGCTCAAATCCATGACCTCCTGCAGTTGGCCAAAATAGAATCGGGTCGGAAGGTATTCGCGGCTCAGCAGATCGATTTAATGGAGGTTTGTCGGCAAAGCATCAAGGCACACGCGGACGAAGCCGCACGCAAGCGAGTCCAGTTGGCGTTGCGACCAAGCAACATTGCCGCTGGCGATCGAACGGTATGGGCCGACGCCGAAGCCCTAAGGACCATTTTCGACAACTTGGTCAGCAACGCCCTGCGATACAGTCACCATCACGGCAGCGGCAGTCGCCCGGCGGGCGTGGAGGTGGCCCTGCGGACCGCCGGCGACCACGTGGTGGTAGAGGTGATCGACAATGGGATCGGAATCGCGCCGGAACACCAGACGCGGGTGTTTGAAAGGTTTTTTCGTGTCGATGCCGCTCGGTCACGTGAACTTGGGGGAACCGGCCTGGGGCTGGCGATCGTCAAACACTTGACCCAGGCAATGGGGGGGCGAATCGAACTGCAAAGCAAGGTTGGGGTCGGCACCACGGTTCATATCCACTTTCCGGTGTTCCGCTAAACCCTTGTCAAAGATGTCGGTGCCGTTCCCGTCGTGAACGCACGGACCGGACAACGCGAGATCAAAAACGGATGAAGCTCCGTTCCGCTTCCTCAGGATCGCTCCCGGCGATCCCCGCCGCGCAATCGTTACATCCGACAGTCGCGTCAGCTTCCCCCGCCGAATCCACGGGGCCCCGCCCGATTTTGTGGATTGCTGCGTCACCTGCTAAGCTGGACGTTACGCTTGCGTACAACAATCGTATCAACGACGGCACCTTAACCTAGGTGGGAATGCTGCAATGGTCACCTTCATCCCGTGGCACCGGCAATGGTTTTTGCTCGGTCGGGCCTTCGCCTTGCTGTTGTGCTTGGGCCATGCCCCCGCATCCTCCCCCGTCCTGGCCACCGATCCCTATCAGCGACAACGGCAACAACTAGTGGAAAACCACATTCGCGGAGCCGGAATCAGCGATCCTCGCGTGTTAAAGGCGCTTCAGGATACGCCGCGGCACGAGTTTGTGCCGGCCGGTCAACGCATGCGGGCATACTTTGACATGGCCCTTCCGATCGGCCAATCACAAACCATCAGCAGCCCGTTCATTGTCGCCCTGATGACGGAGGCGCTTGACCCTCAACCGACTGACAAAGTCCTGGAAATTGGTACGGGCAGCGGCTATCAGGCCGCTGTGTTAAGCCCTCTGGTCGCAAAGGTCTTTACGATCGAAATCGTAGCTCCGCTGGGAAGGCGGGCGGAAACCGTGTTGTCCCGCTTAAATTACGATAACGTTTCCGTGCGAATCGGTGACGGTTTTTTGGGATGGCCGGAAGAGGCACCATTCGACAAGATCATCGTAACCTGTTCGCCGGAATCGATTCCGCAACCATTGGTGGATCAGCTTCGCGAAGGGGGAATGATTATCATCCCCGTTGGCGAGCGATATCAGCAAACGCTCTACCGCATGATCAAACAGGATGGCAAACTGGAACGCCAGCCGTTGCAACCGACGCTGTTTGTACCGATGACAGGCAAAGCCGAATCGGAACGTCAACAGCAACCCGATCTGGCTAACCCGCGTCTGCAAAACGACAACTTTCTGGAAGCCGGCAGCGATGACCAAACCGTTCCGGGCTGGTACTACGGCCGTCAGGTTCGACGGGTCGCTGCCGCGGACGATGAAGCATCCAGCCTAGCGACCACCGCAAGCACCGATTCAGATGCATTCGTTCGTTTTGAAAATAAAACATCGGGGCTGAATGCCCATCTTTTGCAAGGCCTGCCGCTGGATGGTCGCCAGGTTGTCACGCTGCGTCTTTCGGCACGGATCAGAACCGAAGACGTTGTTCGTGGCGAGGGGATCGACCACCTGCCTGCCGTGGCGATCACCTGTTACGACGACCAGCGGCGAGAGGTAGCAACGTATACCTTGGGGCCTTTTCGCGGCACCACCGACTGGACAGAGCATAGTCGATTGTTGCGAATTCCCTTTCAGTCGCGCGAAGCGATCGTGCGGATAGGGCTGTTCGGTGCCACGGGCGTCGCCGATTTCGACTTCGTTGAAATCTCTCCCCAATAAGGGATTTCTTTATAGTCCAAGCGAGCTGATTGCGACCGAAGGCCAGTCCTCCAAATGCACACAAACTTCCTATTTAAAAAAAACCCCCAAAACTACTTGATTGATCTAAAATGGCTAGTATGATTGGGACTGTGTTCCGGATGCGGGGAACGGTACCCTGCTGGTGCACGGATTTTCGGCGTTCCAACAGGAAAATGGTGATGAAACACACAGGATTTTTGATGTGGGCAGCAGCGTTGCTGGTCGTTGCTGCAAGTGGTTCGGTGGAAGCGGGCTGGGGCTCCAGCGGTTATGGGTCTTACGGCTCAAGCGGACATGCATCCTACGGCAGCTACGGTTCGTCGGGTGGGTCCAGTGGCTATGTTGCCAGCTACGGCGGTTCGCATGGCAGCAGTGGCGGCGGACTGTTTTCTCGTCTGCGGGCCCATTTTGCTGCGAAGCGGGCAGCTCACGGTAGTTCTGGTTTCAGCAGTCACGGCAGCTCCGGGTACGCCAGCTACGGAAGCCACGGCAGTTCCGGATACGCCAGCTACGGAAGTCACGGCTCCTCGGGGCATGTCAGTTATGGCAGCCACGGTTCCACGGGGCACGTCAGCTACAGCGCCCCGGTCGCTTCGTCCGGCAGCGTTTCCTACGCGGCTCCCACCGTGCATTACACACCGACTCACAGCGACTTCGAGGGGGCGGCTCATCGTTCACGCGGTGCAGGGAGGGTCTCAGGCGAAGCTACTGTCGATCCGCTGTACACTTCCACCAGCATCGATAGCGACGCGGTGTTGATCACCGTAGCGGTTCCTGCGGATGCGAAGGTTACTGTCAATGGTCACGAAACTTCCAGCGAAGGGCCGATCCGTCAGTTCATGTCTCGGGGACTGAAGTCAGGTTTTACGTACTCCTATCTGGTTGCTGCGGAGACCGTGGTT
>SLFV01000215.1 GCA_007124075.1 Roseimaritima sp. | reverse complement strand
GGATTGGACGGGTTACCCGCTGTCAATAAACCCGTCGGACATTCAGTTCCGCCGTTATGGAGGCTCGCCCATGGCGACCGTCATTGCTTCCCCCGATCAAAATAACAATCAGGTACCCGTTCATCCCGGGCCGGGGGATCAGTTTTTGCAGAATCAGATCGAAAGCGCAAGAAAAGGGCTTTGGCGTGATGAACTGACCAAGCGGGTTCTACGGCTGCTATTATTTTGGCTGGCGATTGGTTTACTATGGACAATGATCGACCACTGGATTTGGTCCCCGGGGTTTACGGTTCGTTGTTTGACCGCTGTGTCCATCGCAGCAACCAGCTTGTTCTGGATCGTACGCGGTATCATTCCCGTATTTCGTTGTCGGATCAACCACGCCTATGCCGCTCACGCGATCGAACGGGACCTCCCGGAACTTCGTCATGCGCTCACCAGTTATGTGACCTTGCAAGACCAAATGCAGGCGTCCGGTTTGCGCGGGGTGGTGCTACGTTCCATCGGAGCCCGAGCGGCTGCGGGCTTACACCGCAATGATTATTCGATTCCCTCGGAGGCGACCGGGAGCTTTCGCTTGTGGATCGGCTTGGCTGCAATGTTGGCAGTGACTTTGGTTTACAGCGTTGTGGCCCCAAAGAGCGTTGTCCCTTCTTTGCAACGTTTGTTGATGCCACTGACCCCGACGACGGCACCCACACGTGTTCAGATTTCGGAGATCAATCCGGGTGATGTGGAAATCATGGCGGGGCAGTCGGTCGTCATTGACGCCAAAATCAGCAACCTTCGTCAGGCCGACACCCCCTACCTGGAGTTACGCAGCACTGGGAAAAGCAGCCGGCGTCTGGAACTACTTCCCGATCCCGTGGTACCTAAAGTCTTCCAGGTTGTCGTCGGTGATGCGGAGGCAATCCAGGTGGATTCCCAATATCGGATCGTAGCTGGCGACGCCATTAGCCAGACGCATCGGATTGCCGTCCAGTCGGTTCCGGTCGCGAATATCCAATCGGTGACCTACCTTCCCCCGGCATACACGGGTTTACCCCAGCGGACACGCCGGACCGCAGCAGTGGAGGGGCTGGAGGGAACGCGAATTCGTATCGAAGCAAGCACCAATTTGCCAGTCGCGGCAGCGCGTGTGGAATTGAATCCACGAGAACTGCGAAACGACTTTGCCGCCACCGGCGGCGAAATTAATGCCACGATCTCGCCTGACGGCCAATCGATTACCGCCGAATTTATGTTGCGAGCGGGTGATTCCAGCCGCTCGCTTCAGGGATTGGATAGTTACCGACTGCTAGTTTTTGATGATGCAGGTCGGCAAAATCCTGCCCCAGTGATCTATCCGATTCGTGTGCTGACGGACCTGGCCCCTGAGGTCTCCATCGTCGTGCCGGTGGAATCCCCTAAAGATATCCCCGTCGACGCGCAGCAGTTGATAGAGGTACACGCGTTGGATCCCGACTACGGTTTGACGGAAGTCGCGTTATTGATGGAACGTGGCACGCAGAAGTGGCCGGAAGTCGTGCTGTGGCAAGACCTGCAAGGGGATCGACAAAATCGAGTAGCCGTGTTTCGTTTTCGACCTGAGAGCTGGAAACTGCGACCAGGGCAACAAGTCACACTAACTGCAATCGCCCGGGACAATCGCCATGATCCTTCGGGAGAATCAGCCCCCAATGTCACGCGCAGCGAACCGATCGTTTTACGCATCGCGGATCCAGCCAGTGCATTATCGGATCAACCGATGGACGATGGTCTTTCGGCACCGGACGACAAACCCGCAGTCGACCCCACCACGACGCCTGACCAGCAGCGGCAAGACCAACCGGGGCAAGATGCAGATTCGGATCAACAGCCCTCCGCGGCGGAAGATGGATCAAAAACCGAACCCGGGCAAAATGGTGAGGGAGACGGTTCGGAGCAACAGAATGGCCAATCCGCCGGTCAACAACAGAACGATACGCGGGATTCCGGAGACAATGACAACGGGAGTGGTGCAGGCGGGGACGACTCGCAAATGCCGGCGGACGCTACCGACCAAGATCAGCGGGGCAGCAGTCCCTCCGGCACTGCTGGAGATGAAGCGACGTCTGTCGGACGCGATGAACCAGGTGCCACAGAATCCGGCGCGGAACCATCCAGCGCGGATCCATCCAGCACGGATCCATCCGGCGCGGCCTCGGAGTCAAACGAATCAGCGGGTGATCCCGTCGGGCAGCAAGCAGACGGGACCGAAGGGACGATGCCAGAGGAGGGCGTCGGGGAATCCAGCGACGGAAGTGACGTGGACCAATCTGGTGCCGATACCGACCGCACGGCACCGCCCCAGGACGATGGAGAAGCCTTCGAGCGGATTCGCGACTTCATCCAGCGACAACAACAAGCCGGCGAGGGTGATCAGCAAAGTCCAGGTGACGCGCCCGAAGCTCGTCCCGAGGGTCAGGCTGGTGAACAACCCATCGGCGAACAAGCAGATGCTCCCGAGTCGACTCGCCAGCCAGATCGTGAAGCGATGCAACAGGAAGACGGTCAGGTGCCAGACCGTGCAAGGCCGTCGCTGACAGAGGAAGAGCCGAGCGATTCACCACGCCCGAGTCAGGCGGATGCCGAGGCTACCGATCCGTCGTCTGGAGATCCCCAACCGGAGGCTGGAGCCGGGACGACCGACGAGGCTGAGCCCACAAGCCCGCCCGCTGCAATGGACGATACCGCTGCAATGGACGATACCGCTGCTGGTGATTCCGACGCTGAACCGGAGCGCAACACCCAGCCTGATCAATTACCCGATACCGATGACTTTGCAGCAGAACCAGGCATCGATCAGCACCAAGATACTGCTTCGCCGATGGCGGACGAACAAACTTCCGGGGAAAGCCAACAGGATAGCTCACCAGCGGAGTCCGCAGGTGCCCCTAGCTCGGATCATCCAGATGCGGCAGATTCACCAGAGTCCGCAGCGGAGGCCCCCCAAAGCAGCGACGATGCGCCCGGTTCGCAACCATCGACCATGGAGCGTCCCGGTGAAGGCGACGCGGGGGAAGGTCTCGATGACGCTGAAACCAGTACTGCTGAGGCCCCCACACCTTCCAGTACGGGCGAGCCCACAGGAGGTGGCCCCAGCAGTCAGATGGGCGAGCAAGCCGACCGTGGACAGGACACCAGTCTTGATCCCCCGGCTCCTCAGGCCGACCCTGCCGACATGGAATATGCTCAAAAGGCTACCGATTTGGTTTTGGACTATCTGGAGCAAAACCGAGATCGCCCGGCCGAAGATTTACTGCGGGATTTGAACTGGACCGAAGCCGATTTGCGTGCGTTCCAGGAACGGTGGCAGCAGACCCGGCGGTTAGCTGATCAGCCAGCGTCCGGTGCGCAGGACGAATTTGCCGAGGCCTTGAAAAGCCTGGGATTGCGACCCGAGAAACCAACAAGACAGCAGCAGCGAAGAACCGATGACCGGCTTCGTGGTTTGGAGGACAGCGGGCAACGACTAACACCTCCACCACTGTACCGCGATTTGTTTGACGCATTCCGACGTGGCGATGCGCGGTAAGAAGCTTCGAGAGACGCGCGCAAAAGCGAAAAAAATTTTTAGCTTTTTGTCAGTCGGAATTGTTGCCAGATGGACGTATCTGCACCGGCGAACCGCGCGTTAGAATTTAGCCAAAAATTCCTCTGCGGTCGCCATTAACGCTGTCTTCCCAACCGGAGTCTCCCCCCGCATGCTGTTGCAAGAACCTGCCCCTTCTCCGTATGACCTTCAATTTCGGATCCTTGGTTACGACGTGCGGATAGCCTGGACGTTCTGGTTGATGGCGGCCGTCTTCGGCTATGGCTTTGCCGATGTCGTGGATCAAAAATTCCTCCCTCTTGACGGCGGCTCCCCCGGTGTCATCGTGCTGTTGTTGATATGGGCGATCTGCGTTTTGATTTCGATCACGATCCACGAACTGGGACACGCGATTGCTTTTTCTTGGACCGGTATCCACAGCATGATCGTCCTGTATCACTTCGGTGGTTTGGCAATTCCGCTTGCATCACGTCGTCCTGGAATTTCGGCCTTGCGGCTTTCTAGCCTGCAAAACCTTGTCATTGCGGCAGCGGGACCGTTTGCACAACTCTGTTTAGCAGCACTCGTCATTGCTGCCGTAAGGATTACGGGATATCAGGTAATCTACATCCCCGCGATGTTCACAGTGATCCCCGGATTGACCGGTGGCGAACCGATTCGTGACGTATTCGCCTTTACGTTTATCAACGGTGTGGTCTGGCCCAGCATCGCCTGGGCGATCTTGAACTTGATTCCCGTATGGCCACTGGACGGTGGTAGGATTGCGCGGGAGATCATCAGTGTCATCGGCGGTACCACCAGACACTCGCTG
>SLFV01000074.1 GCA_007124075.1 Roseimaritima sp. | reverse complement strand
GATCCTGCGCGACGGGGAAGACCAGATTGCAGCGGACCACTTTGTTTCCCGATCGATACATGGCGTCAACATCACGTATCACCGCATCGTCGACATGCATGCCTTCGATTGCGCGGGTGGTCGACTGCAAATCGACCATTCGGGCAAAGCTAAATCCTAACGGCAAACTGATCAGCAGTACCATCACCAACGAAAAAATCAGCCCCCGCCCTGCTTTGGTGATGGGCGAAAAACCGAGCAGCGAAAACGTGATCGCGGCGGCAAACAGGATGCCGATCAAGTTCGTTACGAACAACAGCATCGCCCCGGAAAAAACATTCCAGTTCCACCAGCCAAGTCCGATTCCGGAGACGACCAGGGGCGGGACCAAGGCAACCGCAATCGCGACCCCCGCCAAACTGCGCGCTACTTCGCGGCGGGCGTGTGCGTAGGCCCCCGCAATCCCAGAGATAATCGCGACCCCCAAATCCAACAGGTTGGGAGACAGCCTGGCTTCCACCTCGGAAGTGATCGAACGAAGCGGGATAACCAACGCCAAAAACGCGGCGCAGCCCAGGGCCAAGGCGACCCCGCGAACCAAGGTGGTCAGCGCCGGTTCGATCAATGAACGATCCTGTCGCGAAATTCCCATCGCCAGGGAAATGATCGGAGCCATCAGGGGGGCTAAAATCATCGCACCGATGATGACCGGGCCGGAGTTGGCGTACAAACCAAACGCCGCCAGGATCGCGGACAAGACCATTAAGACTAAAAACGCGGGGGTGGCTCGAGTGTTTTCACGTAGCAACGAAAACAGCTCTTTAAAATCCTGAGTCGCCGCATGCCGGACGATCGGTAAAGTCTTTAAACATAATTCCGTTCGTGAATCGGCCGACGGTAGTGACTGTACGCGATAGATCTCTTTTGCCTGTGCTGTATCGCGACGGATCTTTAGATGCCTCCCGGGAAACAGACGCAGCGCTCCCTTGGTTACCGTCAGCGTCAGCTCGTTGCCGACATATTCAACCCCATCAATGACGTGGGGGATGTCTCGTTGCGACGTGATGACCAAATCGGTCGTCTTGATGTGCCCGGCAAACCGGGGTAATCGTGTTTCCGGCGACGAACGCAGGACAATGCTCCGCAGCAGAAACCCCAGCATCTCCAGCCAGCTTTGCGGGGCCAGTATCAGCGCGTGCAACATGCCATCCTGAATGCTGCTCTCCTCCAGGACTCGTCGCGAGAGCAGTGAGTTTGCACCATGCTCGACCACCACGATCCCTAATGCTGCGGTCGCTAGCGTTTTGTTCTTTCCGGTAGTCAAATCGTAGGAAGTCGGCGTGTACTTGCTCAGTCGCCGGCATTCGTACAAAAAACGCTTGCAGCGTTGCCACAGGGGTAATCCGCGCTCGATACCCAACAGCAAACCCGCCGAATTACCAATCAGAATACAGTTGGCCACCGCGCGATGATTGCAACGCAACAAATCGACCGTTTCGATTTGCTGCGCCGCGAGAAAATCTTCGATCGCATCCTCCATGCTGGCCGCGACACCGAAACCGATCCGTACATTTCGCATCTGCGGATGCGGCATGATCGCCAAATTCCAATCCTGTTCCGCCGCAGCGCCAATGATGTTTCCCATCAACGCATCGCTCAGGTAAGTCAGAACAACCGAACCGGCAGGCAAGATCGGTAATTCATCTTCGCCAACCTGGAGGGTCGTAAGCTCGCCTTCCCCAAACGCAGACCGTAATTTGGCGGGCACCTCTGCGGCGGCGTTGCGCTGGACCAGCAGAAAAACTTGCATGCAAAAACTCAGGGAGGAGAGAGCGGCCGGCCGTCGCTACCGCCTTGCCAGTCAGGAGGGTATATCATGGATGCGTTGCTGCAAAGATAGTCGCTTCAAGCGATAAGTCGAGCGGGCTTGGTTGCAGAGCTTGCCACGCACCCGCAGAGCTATCCACGAACATCGTACAGACCCGGACAGACGCGTTCCAACCCTGGCAGGGGCAGGGGAATTACCGTTGCTGGGCAGATTCTTAGGGCCATGGGCGGGCGGGGAATGCTCCGTTGTGGGCCGACTGCAGCACCCTAGCCTGCCATTGTCTGACCAAGCGGCAAAAAACCGATTTTTGGCATGGAATCATTACGGAAAACTTTGAACAATCCCGCGTTGAAGGGGTCTTTTGCGTATGCTTGGGCGAGCGAAATAATCAAACCGAACCTTGCCCGGTCCAGACGCAGCGACTAACGCCCAGCAGGGGGCAAAGACCTCCTTCATTTGCGCTCGCCTTAAGCCAGCAGCCAGTTTTCAGTTCAATGTCGATGCCTCCCACCCTTCTCAGCCCGCCGCAATCCTTTGATGAGGATGCTTGGTCGAACGCCACCACGACGACCACCTCCGCCAAGGACGGCAACCCCCACGCGGTCATGCCTTTCCCGCTGGTCGATGGCGAGCCAGTAACGACGGTGGCGGTGCTGCCGCTGCAAGCGGCGGAGGCGAATGTTGCGGATGTGGAGGCACCCGCAAGTCCAGCGGGGCGTCATCCTTCATCCACGATTCGGGGCAGTGCACGAGCGAACTTGCGTGCCAGCGTCGCCGACGGGTCGACCTGGGGGGGCATGGGCGGCGTGGGGGAAAGCTATTTAGCGGCATTTGCCCTTGCGGTTGGAATGGGGGAAATTGCAGCGGGTTTTCGTTTCTGGTCGGTGGTTTGGTTGTTGCGACACCAAGCACCGCTCGCACGGCGATCCGATTTGCAACCGGCACGCGAACGCAATCTTTCTAACAACGCGGCGCGGTCGCGGGCGATCACCGGGGGGCGGTTGCTGACGTATTTGGTGGTGGTTCAAGCGATGGTACAGATTTCCGGGCCGTATTTTGCGCCCTACATGCTGAAACAACTGGAATTCAACTATCACCAGTTCGTTATCGTGCTCGCCGTCGGTTTCGTCGCCAAAATCGTTGGCTTGTGGTGGTGGGGCCGCGGCCAACATTCTGGCGGTACCCGACGGTTGTTATGGATTGGCGGTGTGGGAATCGTGCCGCTGTCGGCTTTATGGATCGTCTCCGATCGTTTTGAGTATCTACTACGGATTCAAGTTGCCTCTGGCCTGACGTGGGCGGCTTACGAACTGGAGTTCTTTTTGCTGTTCTTCGAGACTTTGCCACTTCATAAGCGGACCAGGATGCTGACAGGCATCACGTTGCAAGCCATTCCGGTGCTGCGAATTGGCTTGAGGGTCTTGGGGGTGCGCTTGTCCACGTCCACGATCGATATCCCAATACTTAGCACCTCCGATCGGCCATCATGAACGACATGCACTTTGTTTTCGCGGCGGTACTGGGGGCAATCCTTCTCTTTGGCAGCGGCCGGGCGAGAATGGATTTTGTCGCCCTGGCACTATTGCTGACCCTCTATGTCGGGGGTGCTCTAACGGTCGATGAGGCCTGTGCGGGATTCGGCAACCCTGTCGTTGTGTTGGTGGCGGGTTTATTGGTGTTGGGGGAGATGCTTGATCGTACGGGAGTGGCGCAAGCAATCGGGAATCGAATCGTTGATTTGGGGGGAACCAGTTATTGGCGGATCATCGTGTTGGTGATGACCAGCACGGCATTGCTAAGCAGTTTGATGAGTTCCACGGCGGTCGTGGCGATCTTTATCCCGATCATCTACAAGGTATCCGCACGGGCCTCCATTCCTGTATCGCGGTTACTGCTGCCGATGGCTTTGGCAGCAATGATCAGCGGGATGCTAACGCTGATCGCAACGATGCCCAACATGGTGATCAGCGATGCGTTGTCGTCGGCGGGCTACGACCCTTTGGGCTTTTTTAGTTTTTCACCGATTGGTTTGACGATCCTGGCGATTGGCATCGCGTATTCGCTGACAATCGGCGGTCGTTTGTTACCCACAGGCGACGTGCCCAGCACGGGTGGGTTGCACCGTCCACTGCGCGATTTGTGGCAGCAATTTTCGATCGGTAATTTGGTGGAAACCTTGCAGTTGCCACAACATTCCTCCTTGGTGGGGCAAACACTGGAGGCTGCCGAAATCGAAAGTCAGTTCGGTCTGCGCGTCCTGGTGGTCATTCGGCGATCCCACAACGGCAACCACCGTAACGATGAAATCCTGGAACCCGATGCGGGGCTGCGTTTACGTGCGGGAGACATTTTGCTGCTGGCCGGGGAGACCTGCAAACTGGAGCCTTTTTTGCAGCAATTCGATTTGCGGGTGCATCGTGTCTCCGATGGCGAAAAACGACGTTTGCTTCAAGAGCGCGGCGCGGCGGTTTTTTTAATGCATCCCGACAGCCAATATCTTGGCAAAAGCATCCGACAAATGAATCTACGAAACCAGTATGGGGTCCATGTGTTGGGGGTTCGGCGTAGTCAAGAAACCAT
>SLFV01000469.1 GCA_007124075.1 Roseimaritima sp. | reverse complement strand
TGGGCAAGTAGGTTTGATCTCCCTCATTGGCGCTGGATCGCCGCAACGAGCGTCATTTTGGCCAGTGTCGCATGTTCGTTTGGGGTCAACTTTTTAATGACCGTTCGAGACACCATGTTTTACGAAATCGCCGACAGTGATTACTTTGCCGAAACGCTGATAACACTGTTAACTTTCAGCGTCTTGGTGCAGTTGTTTTCGCTTAGCGGACGCAAGGTCCCGACGACGTCGCACGTCCAGTGGTCTGGGACAGTTCAATATGAGAGTTGATCCAGATGGGCATTCGCCAGAAATCCCCGAGCGCCAAGACTTCTGGCGAGCCACCATTACCTTGATGACCGGGCGGCTAAAATCCCGGAATATCCATCGCCGCTGCGACTTTCCGCGGTCGAAGCAACGCTTCTCGCATCCGCTGGGCTTCGTCGTCGCCACGCAGGTCCTTGCTGGCAGGATGCGGTTGGGCCGTCGCGATCACGCCCAATTCGCGCAACACGTGGGCGGTGCTGTGTTTGTACGACGCCGCACTGCCGTGATCGTTCAACCGAAAAACCTGATCCTCCAACGATTGTAAGGCTTCGAATAACTTGTAGACCCGCGTATCAAATCCGCCGGTACCGGTAACAAAACGTTTGTTCGGTGCGTTGTCATCTAACCACATGTCCTTAGCCGCACAGATCAGCGGTCCTGCGCTGCTGGCCGCACCGATCAACGAGGGTCGCCCCATTTTAATTGCGGTGGCGATTCCAAAATCGTCTCCGCTGTGGGGCTGGAAATCCAACTGCAAGTCGCGACACATCGCCGACCAATACAAAAAATGGGGTTCGTCTAGCGTGCTGATTTTCCCACCGATAAATTGGGGATGTTGCGCCAATTGCCACAGCAACCACGGTTCAAAGGGAGTCGCCCAAGGGATGAACGAAGGTTCCAACGCATGTACGATTGCGGGCCGCTGTACCCACCGAGCGATTTCAAAATAGGCATCACGACGACGTTCCGGATCCAGTTGGTTCAACCAGTAGGAAGTCATCAGCATGACCTCGCAGTTGTCGTAAATCTGTGCCAGGTCCAAAAGTGGCCGATAGCGTTCCGCGACAAATCCACTGTCCTGCTGCGCCCCACGAGCGGTGATTCCAGCGATAAATCGCATCTCAGGGAACTCGCCACGAAAACGTTGCAGGACCTCGGCGTACTGTTGGTCGTCCATGTCAAAAATATAACCCGTGTCGGCGTTCAAGACCGGCACAAACGGTACCGCATAATGATCCGCCGCCGCCTGTAACCAGCGGATACTAGCAAACAGGCTGTCCCAGTCGGGTACGCCGTCGCAAAACGGCAGCAGGACGGCGGCACACAAACGGGATTTGGTTTGGTGATCAACCAACTGCTCCTCGCTGGTCCAGGCCCAACGGGTTTCTCGCCATTTGGTTTGCGGCGTCAAATCGGCGGGGTCAGTGATCAAATCTTGCATGCCGTATCCTTCTAAAAAAATCGAATGGTTCAGTGGGTAACCAACCTCACTGATGCCAAGTTTATAAACCAAGCAAGGTTCACAGAACACCCTTGGCATCTTCGTCTCTTCCAAGCGGTATCCGGGACTGGCAGTGTGCCGGCCAGCGACCTATTTGACCTGTTAGGGGTCAAGCGCCCGCATGGTCTCGTCAAGCGCGTACTGCAGCATGTCGTTCATCTCCCCTTCCAAAACCTCCAGTGCGGCCTCAATTGCTTCGTCTCCCGAAAAGAAACTCAGCCCCACGACTGCTTCCAAACGGACGATCGGATGCGGATCGGACACCAAGGTTTTCAGCCGCTCCAGCGCCCCATCAACCTGGTCGCGCCAGGCCACCAAAACGCGAATCGCCGCGGCCCTTGCACGGTGATCCGCGGAACCAAGGAGCGATTCCAGTAGTTCCCGCTGGACATGATGATGCGTCTGGTAGACCCAAAGTAATTCCAGTTGTAGATGTATTGCCGCAGTGTCCTCGATGGTGGCGATGCGAGGGAGATATCGATCCAGTTCCGCGATTACCTCCTGGCGGTCGCGTTGTGCCAACTCGCGACGCACACGATAGCGAGTCCGCAGCTCGGGTGCTTTTAGCTGTTCCAGCAAATCGGTGATCGCCGCTCCCGCAATCGGCAGGGGTGGCAGCAAAGGCCGTTCCTTGTGGCTGACGCGCCAGATACGACCGTGCGAGGTGTCGCGATTGGGATCGCGTAGATTGTGTTGCAAATGGCCAATCAAGGCGTTGTGCCAATCGACAATGTACAACGCGCCGTCAGGCCCAAATTGCATGTCGATGGGACGAAAATTCCCGTCACGGGACGACAGCAATTTCTCCTGCTCGTGGCCGCTGTAACCCGTCGGGGTGGCTTCGATCCTGTAGTTCAAAATCGACCGTTCACCAATCACATTTGCCAGCAGTAGGTTCCCTTGATAATCATCGGGAAAATGGCGACTGCTGACCAGTTCCGTACCCGCCGACGGACGAATCCGTTGCGGGTACAGCGTGGGGTGCCTGTAGCCCGCTTCACCTCCTGTCCACTCGGCAAGCCGACGGTGCTGCGATCCGCCGGGATGTTTCGCAGGAAAACTCAGTTGGCCGCGCAGCGGAGCCGCCCAGTAGGTAAACCCAGGGGAAGCATCGGCGATAAAATTCTGTCCCCAATCGTCAAAGACGTGTCCCCACGGATTGGAAAATGCTAACGAAACTTCGACACCAAAATCCGCTGTTCGCGGGTTGTACCGCCATACTCCCGCTTCGGCCAACCGAGTCAAACCGTAGGGGCTTTCGACCTGCGAAAACTTGAACGTTCCTTCTTGAAAGAACAGTTCTCCCCCGGGGCCCCACGTAAACGCCGCCAAACCGTGGTGCGAATCCGCTGAACAGAATCCAACCAAACGACGCTCCTGATGATCTGCCTTGCCATCTCCCGTGGTGTCTTTGACAAACAAGACATCCGGCTGCTGTGCGACAAATACGCCCCCGTGCCCCAGTTCGAATCCTGTTGGTTGGTGCAGACCATCCATGAAGACATGGCAAGAATCTGCCTTGCCGTTGCCGGTTTCGTCGCTCAAGATTAACAGCTTGTCCGCCAATTCGGTTTTCGGTTTCCATTGGGGGTAAGAGGGCATAGTGGAGACCC
The DNA here is from genome assembly GCA_007124075.1 of Roseimaritima sp. GTDB lineage: Bacteria > Planctomycetota > Planctomycetia > Pirellulales > Pirellulaceae > Roseimaritima. Next base: position 1,250 of record SLFV01000469.1, on the reverse strand, counting down.
ACATTCGCCCCTGATTGTCAAAATTGATCGCGACCGGGTTCGCCAATTCGGGAAATTGGGACTCCGCTGCAAACAGATTGATCTCAAATCCCGGTGCCAGGTCAAACGTCTTCAACTGTTCCTCCGGGGTTAGATATTGGAGCGTCCCCAGTTTTCCCGCCCTGGCGTTGGGATCATTGGGGACACCGACATTCGATTTCGGCTGGATGAAGGCAGGCGTATTGCTGTCATCGACAGGACCGACCAGCGGTTTTCCGGCAGCCGCCGCCCAAATGAAACGATCGCGGTTCGCGGTCATCTGGGCCAAAATTTCGCGTTCCCGTTCCATCACGTCTTGGTTACGATACGTCCCGTCAAAACCGGCTTGGCCACGATCACCATAAATCGAATATCCGTTCACCGCGCGGTACCGATGCCACCAGTGAAAGTTCTTTTCTGCCACCCAGCGACGGACGGTTTCATCAATCGGTTCCGGGGTACCGTCACCGAATAAGGCCTGGTCCAACACCGGTGCCAGCGCGCGGTATCCCGCATCATTCAGGTGGCTGCCGTTGATCGTCAGCCGCTGATCCGACGCCGCGAATAGCTTACGTGTCGGTGTGAACAGGTCTACAAAACCAACCCCCGTGTCGTCCGCAACGGCAGACATCACGCGGGTAATCCTCCTCAGTCGCGGGTTGTGTTCGCTGCCATCAGGCAGGTTGGGATCACCGATATCTTGAAAAGCAATCGGCGAAATCAACACGATTCGAGGCGCAGAGGAACCGTCGTACTGCTGCTGCAGATTGGCTTTGATTAGCTCGGTCAACTCCTGACGGAAGCCGTTCAAACCAGCGTCGCCTGCAAAGGATTCGTTGAAACCAAAGAAATAGATGATCACGGAAGCCTGGCTATGCTGCAGATGATCGTCGGGCGAACCGAAATTCTTGGAACGGATCCGCGTCGTGACTTCATCGCCCGGAAAACAGAGGTTGCGAACCGCTAATTCGTGGTCGAAAAATCGCTGGTGCAACAACGTTTCCCAGTAATTGTGATGCTGCATCCGCTCGCCCAGTTCGTTGCCGACCAAGCAGATCCGGTCGCCGTTTCGAAGCGATAATGTTTCGGCGGAAAGCTCGCAGGTGACTGCCGATACTGCGACAATCGCAAGGATTTTTAGAGTTAACTGACGAACAAGTTTTGGCATTGCTAGGTCACCGATGACAGGAGGTTGAAGCGTGAAGAAGGGCGGCAGATAAGGTCATGCGGTT
>SLFV01000381.1 GCA_007124075.1 Roseimaritima sp. | reverse complement strand
TCGGTAACAAAGGGAACGAATTCCCCCGCGATCATCGCCCCGACGGATTGAATAATTAGCGGTTGATCGGACTCATTGGGCGGACCGGGTACAAACAGACCGTCGGTCAAATCGTCGATCGTCAACGTTACCAGTTCGTCCTCCCGGGAATCAACCTCCACGACAACCGGTTGGTTTGGATCGACCTGAACCGGCGGGTTGTTGACCGGCAACACATCGATCGTCACGGTGACCACGGACGGGTTGACCAACTGCAGGTTGATGTCGCCACTGGGATGGACATCGGTGACGCGGTACGTGAACTGCAAGGTGCCAAAATAAAACGGATCGGGAACGAACGAAAATGTCCCGTCGGGGTTGACCGTCAGTTCCCCTCCCTCACCACCGTCGTCGGTCAACCGCCTGGTACCCACATCGGCAGGAAAGATCGCGAACGCCTTGCCTTCGGGATGAGAAACCCCCACCAAAAGACCATCGTCGTTGGTCGAAGGTGTCAGGACGCCGTCAACGTCAAAGGCTTGCAGGTTATTGTCTTCCAGAACCTGGTATTGTCGCTCCGTGAAAGGCACCGTTGGCGGCGCACCGGGTAGGATTCGAACCAAATAATCCTCCACCTCGCCACTGAGCGCCAAGCCACTGGGTCCCAGACCTCCGTTGGCGCTGATGCGGAACCGAGCGTAGGTCGTCAGCGGTTGGCTGGGGGGGGCCAACGTCGAAGGCATGGAAATCATGAAAGTCCGCGTTTGCGGGGCACCCGTATCGGCAAAGACCGCCAACGGATTGCTGGCGCTAATGACTTGTTCGCCCGGATCGTCCCAGTCGCCATCGCCATTGAAATCGATCCAAGCCTCCAACACGCCCGCTCCAGTCACGGTGACTGTCACCGGGGTGGCGAAGTTGCTGTTGAAGACCCCGGTCGGGTTACTGTCGGAGATGAAACGGACCCCATCCTCATCATCGGCGTGCAACACCAAGTCGTCGCCCCGAACCTCCAGTTCAGCAATCTGCAACGGACTTTCCAGGATTGCGCGCTGCAACGCTGCGGCAAAATTTTCGCCAGCGTGAATAAAGACGGCAAAGTGGTTTTCGTTAAACAGACCGTCGTCGTCGAATTCAAACGTTGCCGTCGCCACACCGGTATCGATCGTCAAGGTATCGCCATCGTTAGGAATATCCAGCGACACCACGATTTCCGTTCCGCGTGTCCCCGGAGGTGGTGTGACCTGGAATGTCGTTCCCGTGGTGCCCAAGACGCGAATGGAAGTATTATCTCCATCGGCATTAATGGAGGGTTGGCCATCGGGATCGGCATCGACGCGAGTCCCCAAGATCGGGCCGCTACCGATGACATGCCGAGCACCATCGTGGACCAGCAGAGTGGGATAGCGGCCTGGCACCCCATGCACCGCCGATGGGGCATCCCCGAAATCCAAATTCACGGTCGGCAGCAAGATCGTGAACTGCGTGCTTCCATCAGCGCGATTCGGCTTCAGCGGATTGCCTGCCAGATCCCGCACCGCACGGAGGAAGTAATGATCATTGTTGCCTTCGATCAGAATCGCATTATCCACAAACAAGGTCGGGCCACCCAAGGTTTCCGCTTCCAGGATCGTCAGACCACGCTGATTGGCCTCGTTGATCGCCGCAACGATCGCCGCTCGCACCTCATTGGGTCCGAACGCACCGTTGATGCGCACGGGGAATGCACCGCCCGGTGTGCCGCTAAGCAGGATCGTGGGGGCTGCCGAAACATCGACTTCGGTCAACGGAGTATCATCCAACTGGACACGACCACCGGGGATCGCGGTGGCCGAAATTTCCATCAAACCTCGGTTGTTGTTAATCACTGCGGCAAGAATCTGAGCAATTTCCTCCGGCGTACTGTCATCCTGGAAAACTACAGGAATGAAGCCGCTTTCGACGCCACCACCACCCAGGGCCGCTTCGAATTCCAATCGCAGCGCCGGTAGATTGCCTTGGCGAATCACAATCTGTTCGCCGTCGGCGACGGTTCCCCGTACCGGCGTCAGGGGAGCGGGAATCACAGGCTCCACCGGTGCCAGTGGATCGAGCGGTTCGGCTGGCTCGGGGAAGCCAAATTGCGAATCGTCCAAGCGTCCGACCGAGATTCGGCCTTGATCGTAGGTTGCCGTGATATCCAAGCCGGTCGCGTTGATTGCCGCCGCGGTCAGAATCCCGAAGGTGTCCTGGTCATCAAACGAAGTGAACAGGATTGGGGTCGCTTCCGGGTTGGTCACGTTAAAAAGATCCTGCACGTACTCGAACACAACGGTTTGCTCGCCGTCGTTCAAAAAGAACTGACTGTTCTCAGGGACCAAACTTCCGCCGGTGATCGGAACCTGTAACAACAACGGTCCCGAGAACGTCAGCAGACTGGACCCGGTGACCGAGGGTTGCCCCACGACCCGAATCGGACTTGATTCGCTAACCGTCAGGATCAAATCGTCGGCACCACCGATCGCGACCTGTCCCCCGGGGTTGGCCAAGACAAATTGCGGGTCAACGCCCACAATCGGTTGGCTGTTAATGGCCGCGGCGATCCGTACCGCCAATTCATCGGCCGTATCTTCACGGACCAAGTCGACAACGATCCCCTCGGGCAGCGGCGCTACCTCCTCGCCATCTTCGTCCAGTTCGGGGTCGACGTCGGTACGATTTAAAACAATCGTCACCGGATCAACGCTGGGCGATTCAAAGGCGATCGTATTCCCCCTGCCGGGCGTTTGGCTGACCGCGATCGGATCAATCGTGGTCGCTGCCACCTGGACCGATCCACCGGGCGGCAGGTTCAGCACCAGCAATTCGTCGAAGATCACCGGTTGAACTCGGAGTGGCGAATCGAGAATCGCGCGTTGCAAAGTCACACGTGCTTCATCCCACGCTTGGCCAGCTTCGATTGGCACTGGGATGTTGTTCCCTTGCACCGCGCCGTCGGTATCAAATTCAAACGTGGCGGTTCGCCCCGCCGCGTTGATCGTGACGGTATCCCCATCGGCCACGATCACCAATCCGGCCGCGGTTTGCGAACCACGCAGCGCTAGGGTCCGCGCCGAAGGAATCAGGTTGGTGTTACCAACGTCCAGTTGGGTCCCCGGTTCGCTGCCAATGATGACCCGCGAACCGATGACACGTGGGGACACGTCCAACAGCCCCGCGTCAACGGCTGCCTGGATCGCATCCGCAGTGTGTTGGGCAATGTTCGCTGGCGAATCGCCCAAGTTAAAGGGAATGACCCGCGTTCCCGTCAAAAAGACGCCATCGCGATCATATTCGAAAAAGATAGGCGTTCCCGCTTCGTTTGTGATGGAAAACCGCGTCCCGTCCGTAATCCCCCCCGTCGCCGTACCGACGCTGGGAATCGTGACTTGCAGCGGATCGGGAATACGCAGTTCGTATCCGGTTTCGTATTCCAACGTCAGGCGTCCACCATCACTGGAGAAGACCTGGAAGGAATCCCCATCGGCGATCGAGGCGGCTGCCTGGGCATTCAATACCATCCGATCACGATTGTTTACTGCAATCCGGTAAGCGCGGTCCGATCGCCAAATTCCGGTCAGCGGGCGCAGCGTGACCACGCCCCGCGTGGTGTCATAACTGAAGGTGTAATCGACCCCTTCAACCAGCAGCCGATCGTTTTCATACAACGCAAAATTCGCACCGCTGGCACGCAAGCCCTCGACGGCGGGGACCACCACCGAGTTATGATCGATGCCACTACCGACGAAGGGATCGGACGAGTCGCCGATATCTTGCAGTAAAATGCGAAATTCGTTGTAAACCCCTGACGTCAACTGCAGGAACGATTCGGTCGGATCGCTGTCGATCCCCTCCGCGTCGTTGTCACGTGGAAATTCCAAGGTGGCCGTCGGCCCGACAAAATCGGCTCGGTCCAACGCCCCGCGATCCTTGAAGACATCCGATCCCAATCCGCCGGAGCTACCCTCCAGATTGTTATCGGCCCGAAGTTGGCCACTATGATCGCGATCGGGGGCCAGGATGTTGCTGATCGGGATTCCCAACGACTGCTTCAGCGCCCCAAAACGATCGCGTTCGGGGAGCGAATTCAGCGCCGAATCAATCAGCGGAGAAAACGCCGCAGGAGTAAACCGTCCGCCTGCCGGATTATCCATCAACTGGACATTACCATCAACGATCACATTGAAGTCATCCGTTGCGCTACTGACGTTGCTGGGCCCCGTCGAAGCGTTGGTGGTAATGTTGTTTGAGAGTGTGGAAAAGGGGAAGTTTAGTTGCATTCTGGACGTTCGCGATTCGTCATACTGAAAGACGTTCCCCGTCATCACGATCGCTTGATCCTTGTAAAAATTATTGAACGCAGCTCCCCGACCAAATCCTCCAACCGCGCTTTC
>SLFV01000429.1 GCA_007124075.1 Roseimaritima sp. | reverse complement strand
TCGCGGGTCGCTCAGGAGATGAACGTATCGGTGGGTGACAAGTTCTTCCCTGCCCATGGCGATCCCGACGGCCAGGGACACGATCTAGGCTTTACGATCGTCGGCGTGTTGCGACCCACAGGTACCCCCAATGATCGTGTGGCGTTGGTCAACTTGGAAGGATTTTATTTGATGGGTGGTCATGCCAAACCAATTCCTAAGGACGAGATGACGCGAGAGGAAAAAGCAGCCATCGCACAGGAAAGTGATCTTGAACTCCGCGCTGACCCGCTGCGTTTGCGGCCATTGTCCATCCGGCAACGCGAGGTGACCGCGATCCTGGTCCAGACGGGGACGCCCCTATTCGGGCCTCAATTGCAAACCAGGATCGAAAAAGGTTTGCAAGCGCAGGCGGCAGCACCGGTCGCGGAGATTGCGAAACTGCTGGAGCTGATTGTGCGGCCCCTGCTAACGGCGTTGATGGCGATCACGATCATTACGTGCGTCGTAGCAGCGGTGGGAATTCTGGTCAGTATTTACAACTCGATGAATGACCGGAAACGTGACATCGCTGTCATGCGGGCGCTGGGAGCTCGTCGCGAGACGGTAACGTCGATCATTCTGATCGAAAGTTTGCTGATTGCAGTGCTTGGTGGGCTACTGGGTTGGTTGTTAGCGCACGTCAGTATTTGGTTATCGGGTGGCTACATTGAGCAGCAAACCGGAATGCGACCTGGACTGCTTACGACCTCACCTTACGAACTGATGATTTTGCCACTAGTCCTCGTACTGGCCGCTCTTGCTGGCCTTCTGCCCGCACTGGCGGCCTACCGAACCGATGTGACGACGAATCTGAATGCGTAGAACTCTTCTACCCTTTGCAACGCTTCGGAAATAACGTTGGCTTCAGGTCCGCTTCGCCCCGCTGTTCGTGTCACGACGGGAAGAAAATAAAGCACGAAGTGAATTCCGATCGGTTCTTTACCACGATTGCTGCGGTGCAATGGTACCGTTCTGCCAAGTACCGTGTGGTGTACCGAATTGCTGGTGTTGCTGCATCGGCACGACGTGCTGGTTCTGTCCGGCCCACTGTTGGTTTTCAGGCACCCATTGACCATGCGTTTGGTATGGCTGTTGCCAGGGCGAAACCGGCTGTTGATACGTGGCAGGGTTGGCATTCTGGTAGCTATATTGGCCGCCAGAAGCAAAGTTATTGGCTGCCGGAAAGTACCCTTCCCCATTCTGCAGCAAACCTCGCCCCTGCTCCGCTGCAAGCTGTTGCTGTCGCTGTTCCCAGTAGTCTCGCCCCCTGTCGAGCGCCTGCCGCGCATCACTGCGAATTTCACTGCGATTTATTTCGATTCGTGTACGATCTCCATCTCGCTCAATCGTAAACCATCCGGCCATGAAAGCGACCACGCTCATTGCGCCCAGGAAGAAGATGCTACGGGTCATTTTGGTCTCTTTAGCAGGCTGTCAGACGACTGGCAATCAAACCAAGCATAAACAATCAACGTTCTTCGGGGTTATCATATTCTGCGACGCCGGGGCAATAGCATCGCAGTGAAAATCGAAAGCCGACACCAGCTTGGTTAGCGCAGGCATGCGTCTGGAGAGGAACCGCTGGGAAAGAACGTCGACCAACGGAAGGCTCTACGGTTTGCGAAACCGCAGCAGGTAATTCTCCTCCAGCTCGTCAATCTGAACCTCGTCGACGAAGCGGAAACCCGATTCGACAATCTCATTACGAAATTCAGCCTTCCCCGCCCGCACATGTTCCAGGATAAAGGGCCGTGACACACCGGGGATCCGTTCAAAGTCGATGACTATCAAGCGACCCCCTGATCGCAACGCTGAATAAATTGATTCAAGGGTCTTTTGTGGCTGTTCAAAATGATGATAGGTATCGCAAATAAAAATCAGATCCACTGAATCTGGCGGTAGCCGGATCGAGGTAAATCCTCCAATGACAGGGGTTAAATTGGGAATTTTTTCCTCTTCGACTCGTTTTCCAATATGTTCCAGAAAACGTAGCGAGATGTCGACTGCAAAGACCCACCCATCGGGACCGACCGTCTGCGAAAACAGTCGACTGTAAAAACCGGTGCCAGCACCAATATCCGCAACTTGCTCACCCTGCTGGATTTGACAAGCGCGCAGCACGGCATCCCGGGCCGCGTAAACCTCCCGACTTTCTACTTCGAACCGTCCCAACCATTCCGCAACGTCGAGTTCCGGATCGAGAAACTGCTGGTTAATCCCCGAGGGGGATGTTACCGCTGACGGTGGAGCGACGACGGCGGCGTCATCGGCAATTGCTGGCAAGCTGACAATCCAATACAACCAAGCAGACGTTAACGTCACCCACTTCATCATGTCGTCGCCTCAGTCGGTTCAGCAACGTCTTCCTCCGTGGGTGGTTCCTCTTCTTCCGTGGGTGGTTCCTCTTCTTCCGTGGGTGGTTCCTCCAACGAACGGATGAAATTGATTAGATGCCATACATCATCACTTTCAAGTTCGCCCTCCACAAAAGTGATTGCTGGCATCGGCGTTCCCGCGATTCCCACAGTAATCCGCCGATACAAATCCTCCGGGGTTGCCCCACCACGAAAGACACCTTCGGCGAAATTACGCGGATTGATCGTATGTGGCGGAAGGGCCCCCCTAGCCATAAAGGGAATGGTATCGTCAGGATTGTCGGGTTTCAGTCCTATCCGCGTGGTCCAATCTTTCGTCCAATCATCGTAATCGACCGTTTGTCCATCGCCCTTGCCCAGATCGCCATGACATTTGTTACAGGCCGCGATCTTTCCGGAAAACAATTCCTTGCCGCGTTGGGTGGATGCCAGCAACGAGTCGCGCTGGTCGCCCTGTAACCACTCACGATACTCGGCCCCATCGGCTGGCAGCGGAATATCCGTTGGCAGCGTTACCTCTACGACGTAATCTTCTGCATCCAGCCAAGCCTCGGCAATTTCGATCGCGCTCACCTCAACTACCTCCCAGGCTTCATCAAATGCTTCTTTCTTCTCTGCATCGCTGGTATTTTTTCCTGATGGATCAATGACCCGCTCTCCCTCCGCAACGTCGACCTCCAGAACCTCATCGATGATCGCTCGTTCCACCTCACCCCGCCAAGATAGGTAGATCACGTAATCAACCAGCAGATCGGTTTCCTGGTCCGAGAGCTTTTCAATCGCGTTCATCGTCGTGCCCGCGATGCCATGTCGAATTAAACCTGCTAAATCAGACCGAGTCGGTTTGGAATTTCGTCGGGTGCTTTTGAATTTAAAAACCCCCATGCGGTAGTCGCGCGGGTAGGGATTCAGCAACCCTGCTGTTTCCCCACGCCCGTTGCCGGTTTGACCATGACAGGTAACACACTGATGTTTGTTGTATAAAGCCTGCGCTTCCAGCAGGCGATCTTCCTGAACGATGCCGGAAAGTTCCGGGTCCTGGCCAATGAATTCGGGAATTCGTGGCGCTTCTGCCGTTCCAAAAATCTGTTCGACCGCCCAGTTTGCATCCTGCAGGACCTGCTGCATCGGGATGCGTTCCCGGATTTCGTATTTGTACGCATGAACCAAATTCGGTTCGAAAGCCAAACTAGGGGTAGGCGGTTGGCGACCGCAACTTGCAAAGCACGACAGAGAAAGTGAGATCGCAAGGATCGAGGCAAGACGTGTCATTTTTGATAGCGTTTTGTGATTTCCGACGGACAAAAATTCAAAAGAGATGAGCGATGCGATGTTAAATCATCCCGTACGATTGTAGCGAAGGAATCAAACCAACAAGTATCGCCCGCGACAAAAATGCACCTCATTAGCGAGGGTCTAACGCGGCGCTTCCCAAACCTGGGCCACGAGGCAGATACTTGCACATCGCGATACCCAGGAAGTACAGGAAGACTAAAGGGACGGCTAGCGCGATCATGCTGGTCAAATCGGCGGGGGTTAGAATCATCGCCACCATACAGATGACTAAAATCGCGACTCGCCAACTGCTGACATAGGCCTGCACGGTGAAGAGCCCAATCCGCTCCAAGAAGAGCATCAATAACGGCAATTGAAAAGCGATCCCGAACCCTAGGGGCAATAGCAACACGAAGCTCATGTAGTAACTTAGCCGTGGCTGGATGTCGACATTCATGCCCGCGTTGAATTGCAGTAGAAAATTCAACACGTAATAAAGCACGAAAAAAAATGCCAAACAGACTCCAGCGGCGAAAAGAATGACGCTGACCGGCAGAAACGTGTACACGTATTTTCGCTCGTGGGCGTACAACCCCGCCGCGACAAACCCCCACAAATGGTAGAAAACCATCGGACTGGACAGCACGGCCCCTATCATCAACCCCGCTTTCAGCCAAATCATGAATCCTTCTTCCGATTTGTGGGAATTCAGGCTGCTGCGGGAGGG
>SLFV01000202.1 GCA_007124075.1 Roseimaritima sp. | reverse complement strand
GTTGCCAATTCTGCTGCTTGAGCGCAACGGCGGGAATAGCTGTCTACCGTTCCGCGCCGGTCGCAGCCAATGGGTCGTTTAGGTGGGGCATTGAACGTCATCGCCCAGGAGTTGCAAGCCAATTCGATTCCGGCAGGCAACAGGCCGTGTACAAAAGATGGATGGCACCATGTAGCCCGCTGTTTGAACTGCGCGGTGACATCCCTTATTTCAAACTCTACGATCGCCAGGGAACACTGCGGTACACCTTCAGCAACGATCCAGACGGTTTAGAGAAGTGCGAACCCATCGACCAAATCGATAAGCGAGTAGCTGAGTTACTGGCCGAAAACGCTCCTTCTCCCCAAGACACTGAGTGAGCCTAAGACACCGCCGGCAACCTCGGGAGTGCCAGCGAAGCAGTTCGGCATCAATAGCTGCACGGTGACTTTTCTGGTCATCGTCGTCCGAGCCGCCATTCAGGTCTAGTTCGTTCGGCAGGATGAACGATGTTTCCGGAATAATAAGGGCCAGTCCCTAACACTCTTTGGATACGCTGGTGTGCGTCTGCGCGCAACGGGCCGCAGCACCAAACGACATCTCCGCTCTCCCGCTGGTAAGCGAACATCGATAGCTGAGTAGTGCCATACTGGGTATCCGTCACGCAAAAATTGACTTCCGGCAGCTGAAAGGCCCCAATAAAGCCGAAGGTTTGATTGTTCGAATCGGTTCCAAAAGCAGCCATTCCGACTTCCAGAACTAAATCTGCCTCGTCACGAGATTCGTTCAAGATCACACCCGCACCGCAAAGCTGCTCACGGATTTTGTAGACGGCGTAACCGGTGCTCTGGGCACCCAGTTGACTGGTATCGAGATAGACGTCTCTGAAGGCTAGTGGACTAAAGTCGATGGAACAAATTACTGAGTCGACTGTAGTGCTGAGCAGTAACTGCTGAGAGCCGGTCTGAGCGGTGTCAGTAATGCGCGTGGTCGAACGGCAGCCGGTTAATGCTGCTAAAAAGAGGATGATTGCAATGAAAACATGATGCGGCTTTTGGCGGATCATCGTAGAAACCTGACAGTAATTTAAATGACAGTATTGCGCTCTGTGACGACTATTGCTTTTTTCGGTATTGCCTGGCCTGTGCATCCAGGCCAATCAGCCTGTCTTGCGCGATTTATTTTGACCTGGTTTCTTTCGACGGTTGGTGATTCGCTGACTATGGCTTACCAGTCGTTGGCCCCACGAGTGCATGGCCATGAGAACCGGTTCCAATTCCCGCCCCAGTTCTGTAAGAGAGTAATCCACGCTGGGCGGAATCTGTTGATACACTTGGCGGTGGATAATGCCAGATTCTTCGAGTTCGCGGAGTTGCCGAGTTAACGTCCGAGTGCATAAAAAATGGATGGCACCATTTAGCTCAGTCGTTCAGTTCGCTCCTTACCAGCGTCGGGTTGGATCGATGGCCAGCTCCGATCGCTGAGCTAACCTTTCAGGTCGGTTTCCTTGTGGCGCATCATTCGCTAAGAAAGGTACACTGGCTCAAGGGCCAACATTTTCACGTCTACATGATCAGTTACGGTCTTTTTCGTTTTGGCCACGAGTTCCTTCGCGATACTCCCAGGTATCCCGGTACCTGCGTTACACCGTACATGGTTCTTGCGGCGATTTCATTTATCGCGGGTTTGTTCGGATTTGTACGACGAATGAAGAAAAGAGAACAACGTTCTGTGTTTCTTCCAAGCGCATAAAGCGGTCAAACGCCGGTCCGCCTCCAATCTGCGGAAAACTAGAACTTAAACAAGCGAACGCTTGGTCAAAATGGTGCCACCTGGTCAAAATGGTGCCACCCACGAACGGCACCCTTGGTCAAAATGGTGCCACCCACGAACGGCACCTTTTGGCTGTGCATCCAATTTACCGTCTCCATCGGTGTCAAATTCGGTCTCCACCCACAAGTCGTGACGAATCTGTAATGGTTCAGCGGAACTACTAGTTACCGGGTGTTTAGTTTAGCTAGTCAAAGTGGTCTACTGGAGCGGTACTTCCGGTCCAGCGTGGTCGGCTTCCTGCCGAAAGGCATTTGGGCATCGTGCCCAAAAGGTTTTACGCTTTGTGGCGAATCCCGAAAGGGAAAGGGGCGGCTGTCAATGACAACCGCCATCCTTTCGGTTTCCGCACCTGACTCGGCGCTCAGGGTGCTCCTCAGCAGAGCCTTATCCTCCGGTCAGGCAACCCCATTATAGCTTGCGGTTTGCTCGCGTGCCGCTTGGCGCTGTTCGCTACGACGGTTGCGAGCTTCAGCAAGTTTGCGATCACGCTGGGCGTGGATCGCTTTGGCTCGACCGGCCAGCATGTCCGATGGCGTGATATACCCGATCGCGCTGTGAAGACGCTTGGTGTTGTAAGTGTCGACAAACTCACTAACGATGCGACGAGCATCTTCCAGTGATAGCGGAGTCCCAGGTCGAATGCATTCAGACTTGATCGTGCGGTGGTAACGCTCAATCTTGCCGTTGCTTTGCGGGTAGTACGGGCTCGTTCGAACATGGCTCATCCCGCTGACGCGGATGAATTGCTTGAAGTCGCCCGAGATGAACTGTGGACCGTTGTCGGTGATGATGCGAGGCGTCACACCGGGGTGCTTTTCCCGGGCACGCTGCAAAAAGCGTTTCAACATCTTGCTCCTTCATCTGTTCACGAATCTCTTGATGCAAGACGAATCGCGAGTAACCGTCGATCACGCTGGTCATGTAGTAAAATGTGCCGCAGATGTTGATGTGCGAGACGTCAACGTGCCAGTGTCGATGCGGGGCATCAGGCTGGTCGAAGCCTTTACCTTTGGTTTTCGTCTTGGAGGTTTTGCGTCCCAGCAGGTCCGCTGCGCTTAAGACGCGATAGACCGTTGCCGCACTGACCGCAACAATATCGGCATCGATCATCATGTAGGTCAAACGTCGGTATCCATCCAGTGGATGCTCGAAATGGAAGTTGATGATGGCATCCTTTTCCCAGTCTTCGAGCCAGTGGTCGCGCGGGATCGCTCCGTTGTGCTCGTAGGCTTTGCCGTAGCTTCGCACCCACTGGTAGAAGGTTGATTCGTAGAGGCCAATCCAGCCGAGCAGTTGTTTCTTGCTGATTTCGGCACGTTCGGTCCAGTGGTTGACGTAGTCGACCACTGCGTCTCTTGTTTCGTGAGGCACCCAGCGACCGTTTAGGACGCCCCACTGGCTTTTTTTAGCTTGACGTGTTCCTCGAGTAGTTCGGCAACGACCTCATTTTTGGATTGGATTTTAGCTTGGAGCTGTTCGATCTGCTTTTGCCGGGCGTCGTCCTGTCGCTTCTCGTTGGCAGAGTTAGCTTTGCGAGTGAAGCAGGTTGCTCCGTTCTCGAAGAGTTGCTTTTGCCAGGCGTAGTACTGGGTAGGGTGAATCTTGTGTTTGTCGCACAGATCGGAAATGGGTACACCATCAACGAGGTGTTCCCGGACAATCGAAATTTTCGTTTCAGGCGTTAGCTTGCGTCGTGAGGACATCGTTCGGCTTCTCCGTTGTAAGTGCTAAAGTCTAGCACACGGATTGCGCAAGTGATTCAGCTGAGGCAAAACACAACGAATTTGCTGCTAATTCGATCCCGGCAAGCGGCAGGCCATCCACGGAACATGGCTGGCACTTTGTGTTTTTGTGTTAGGACCGCAGGATAACTCGGTCAGAAGAAAAATCCAGATTCAGCTCAGGCGAAATACCACGCCATGCGAGTGACCCGACGAAGTCCTCCTATCTTCTTCGGCCTTCACGGAATTGCGGCGTCTCGCCGAGCGAAAACAAGACAACTTCTTCGCCGGTGATCACACTGATGTCGTGATGCAGACTCACCACGTTCACCCCGGTCACCTCCAGGACCAAGGCTTCCAGGACCGGTCGCGCGGTTTCGATCAGTTGCGTCCGGACCTGCTTGAGCAGCTCCCGACCTCTCTCAGGTGGAAGTGTTTTGACGAGTTGCTGTTCCGCAACGGTCAGGACGCCCAGCAGTCGGACCACAAGTAGGTCACCAAGCAAATGCGTACGAATGTCCTTCGGGCCACGGCCCATGTATTCTTGCTGGAAGCGGGCGATCCCCTCGCAGATAGCCGCTTCGATCTCGCCTTGCGTCTTCATCGATATCTACTTCACCCTGCATCTAAAGAATGATCAAGAATAAGTGTCTGATCAAGAATAAGGGTTTGGTACCTTTTGTGCAAAGCACCCGTAGGGCGAGTTCCTCGCAAAAGATACCGGACACTTATTTCCTGCCCGACCCTAAGTTCAACTTTCGCAGTTTTAGGCGCTTAGTGACATTAGGATTTGCAAGGGTCTAATTAATTTCTCAGCAGCCGGTGGTAGATTACCGGCTGAGAAAATAATTTGCCGCGTTTCCTCG
>SLFV01000198.1 GCA_007124075.1 Roseimaritima sp. | reverse complement strand
GATATCCCGGGACGTCGCGGCGCTTGCCCACGATGCGGCACGTACTGAAAGTCGACCGGATGCTGTTGCCGCAACGCTGCGGGCAGGGGCTGGCCAGCGTGCGCTGCAGCTGAACCCGCGGTCAAGCGATAATCCCCCGATTCGGGATTGATAAAGCCGGGGGCATCTCCTCCGACCAGTTGCTCGCCGCTTTGCACCTGCCCACCTTGTCCATCATGACTGACACGCCAACCCGGTTTGATCCAGTTGCAAAATAACTCCGCACGTCCTGCCCCAGACAAAATCGCGAGATGCCGGGGCGCAGCCGAGACGTAGAAGATATTGTTGCGACACTGGACGCTTTCGTCCGCTGTGGACAAGCGGAACAGCACCGTCGTTCCGGTGCGATGGGAGACAACCGTATTATGGAAAAAATGCAGGGTTCCTTTACGATACCGATCGGTGTTGCCGCTGTCGCCTCCATAGTGGACCACCTGATTGTTGCCACGATCGTCGGGGGTCACCAAGACGTTGCCGTATACATACGTGTTGCTGTACTCCGTCTTGTCCGTGTGTTGGGCGTCCACCAGGTCCAGGCAGCGATTGCCTCCTTCAATCCAGTTGTAGCGCACGATCATGCTGGAGGAGCGGTCTTTGAGGTTATTGCCGGGACAGCCATCGCGGAGCGGGCCGAAATGATTGAATTGAAAAGTGATCCCACGTGAATTGGTGTAGTTGTTGTGCTCGTAGATGCTCCCTTCAACACCATTACCGTGAATCCAACACCGCTCCACCACCACGTCCTGTGTATTCGGTGAACTGAACAAACCGTTGCCACTGTCGCGGAGACGGCAACCACGAATCGTAATGTGCTCGCCTTTCTCGATAAAGATGGATGCGGCATTCTTAAGGTAGGCCGTTTCGCCGGACCTTCCTTCGAAGGTAAATGGTTGGCGTCCGCTGCGGATGTCAAGGTTTTCGATCACAATGTGGGCAGGCATCACATCGGCGGGACGATTCGCGCCCCCGATGTTGACAATGCCCCGGCGTTCGCTCCAAAAATTCAGCTCGCGCCTAGTGACCGCGTCACGCCCGTCGATGACCGGCAGGGAGCCCGCAGCATCGGGAACGCCGGTAATCGTGATCGGCGCATCGGCAGTTCCCCGGCGAGCGATCACCCATTTTGCACGATACGGATCGGGACGTGCATCCACCAGCACTCGATCGCCAGGTTCCAGTAACTCCCAGGGAACCTCTTCGATCTCCGAAAGCGGTTGTCCTGGTCCGACACGATATTCAACCGCCGACGCGGTGACGGAAAAAAGTAACACCGTCACTGCCGCGCCAAACACCTTGGTTAAGCGACGGCAGTGGTTCCTGCACAGTTGGTTCGCGGTAATCATAGCCAGAACACCAGGGGGGCAAGCGGCGGAACGAAATGCACAATAGCAACGTCCAAGTGAGCACTATCGGCTCTTTCCAACTATGCGCGGATCGAATCGATGTGGTTCACCTCGCGGTTTTCCGGCCCCAGCCGACCCGAGATTCCCATCGCGGCCAAGGCGGTGTTGTAAACGTCGATTCCTTCGGCTCCCACATCCATGATTTGGCCGGTCTTCAACCGCCCGTTTGCACTGGTGACGGCGTGGAAAATCCCGGACAACTCACGCTTCACATCATTGTGACGTCCATCGCCTGATTCGGTTGAAATCGTGATCAAGGAATTCTCCAGCAAGGTCTTACCGTTAGCCTCCAAGGATTCGGAATTGTCCAGAAGCTGCAGGAAGTAAGCGACCTCGCGCATCTTCATGTGGGCATGGGCGCGTAGCTGTTCGTTCTTCTTCTTTTCGTTAAACACGTGCCACCATTCGTGACTGCAACCGGCCGCACCGCTTCGTTGTCGTTGCCCGCTGTCGTCAAACTGGAAAATGGTGCGGCCGTTGTATTCGTATTCCCCCTTTAAACGAATCCGCTCGCCCGCAGCCAGGAAGGTGATCGAACCGAAGCGGGCGCGATCGCACTGAATCGCCAAGGCGTACAGGTTGGCCATCAGACGCCATTCGTAGGACAGTTCCTCCAAAGTAATGTCGATCCCTTGGCCGCCCGGGTCGGCGATATCACCGTGGATGCGGTTCGACTGGGCAGGTTGGTCCGGCGTCTGGCAACGTTCAGCGATCACTTTTTCCATCTCAAATGCTCGCTGCTCGTATTCTCGGATGCGGTCCAGGTGGTCGCCCAGCCGAGCCTTGGACGTCGCACCCAATGGTGAACGAGGACCGACGTAGAACTTCGTCTGCTCGACAACGCTGTCCAGCACGCTGCGGTCAAGCTTCTGCTTGCGCGGATCGAGCGCTTGGTCTGTGTCCGGACTGGTGCCAAAAATCCGCTCGAACAATTGCTTTGGCGTCTCCTGCATTGTCCCCGCCGACGTCCCATCCAAATTGAAACTGTGGATGTAGCGGTTAGACGAATCGCTGCGGCGAAAATAGGTTCCCGCGACCAGGGAAGGGACCATCCCGCGTGGCAAGCCGTCGGGGTAATAATGGTGACGAACCATTTGATCGATCGACGGACCCCCCGCACGCGATTTGCCATGCAGCCGCATCGCGGTAAAGGCCGCAGACGACCCGTCGTAGTGCGCGTTGTCGCCCGGTTGATCAGCTCGTACGTGATCAACATTTCGCATGATCAGCAATTTTTCACTCAGCGGCTCGAGCGGTTCCAAGACGCCCTTGAATCCTTCAGTTTGCAGAGGCGAGGGAATCCCCAACCCAAAGAAGACATTAAATGCTCTGACCGGTACCAGCGCTTGCGAAGCAGCCGAAGCGGAGGTGGCCAGCATTTCTTCCAGTAACGGCAAGCCAATTGTGACCGTTCCCAGCCCTCGAAGCATGGTTCGGCGGTTGATGCGTTTGGTGGCCATGATGACTCCATTGGTTTGGATGCGGTTATCGAAAAAAATCGATCGGCTGATCCGTGTCAAGATATCATAATCGGGATCGTCGTGCGTCGGTCTTGTGAAAGGTCGGAATTGGTTCAGCCACCCAACCCCAGTTGTCGGCGATACGAACGCCGCGAAAGAAGCGCTGACCGTCCCGGTCACTCCATCTCCGCAGATTGAAACTGGACGGCAGCCCGTCCCTCTGCCCCTAGAACGCGTTGCCCTCGTCACCCGCGTTCGTCTTCTTGCAGCAGGCGATTAATGCAAAGCAGACAATTGCAGGCGGAACGCAATGGACCGCTGTCGAGCGCCGAACATGAAGCGAGCAACAAAGCATCGTGCGATAAATAACGGTAATTCCCTTCATCTGCTTCCATAGATCGGGTATCATTAAGGCGAGGGAGAATGCTGTCGGTCTTTCACTTTCTTGTCTGCAGGTTGAATCATGGTCTTTTCTAGCCGCATTCGTGGTGCGTTCACATTGGTCGAACTATTGGTCGTGATCGCGATCATCGGTGTTTTAGTAGGCTTGCTGTTGCCGGCTGTGCAAGCGGCTCGGGAGGCGGCTCGTAAGATGCAATGCGGGAATAATTTGAAGCAACTTGGACTGGCGCTACAGACCTACGAGTCAACGCATGGGATGTTGCCGATGGCCAGCGGCGGAACGGGTTTTCATCCTGAGCCCGCAGCAGCGAATAATTTTCGTCTCAGCGGGCTGGTTGCATTACTGCCCTTTCTGGAGCAACAGCCGTTGTGGCAGGAGATCAGCAAAGGCTGGGGTGGATTCAATCCGATGGGGCCCACTCCCTACAACAACCCCGCGAATTATGGAGGTTCAGGCCCCTACGATCCGTTTCGTCAACAAGTCAACCTGCTGCGTTGCCCCAGTGATCCCGTTCGACTGGCCGGAATGGGGCAGACAAATTACGCCTTCTGCTACGGCGACGGCACTCGGTATGTGGGGCACGCGCCGTACAGTGGCCCGGAGGATTTCGGGGTTGCGGGCCCCGTTCCTGCGGATCAGTGGTCCAAGCGAGGGGCTTTTGCTCGCCGCCACAACTACTTGTTCCGTGACATCACCGACGGTGCCAGCAATACGATCGCAATGGGCGAAATTGGTGTTGGCGATGGCAAACGCAGGTTAGTCGGGCTGACATTTCGAGGAGATGCAGATTTTCATGTGACCCCTGCGTTGTGTAAACAAACAATCAATCCCAATCGCCCGACGCAGTATGGTCCGGGAACTCTGGTGCCGCGTGGACGGCGGTGGGCGGATGGTCATATCGAACAAACTGGATTTACGACGGTGCTGCCTCCCAATTCCCCCTCGTGCCAGCAGCCTGAGGATGCGACCTATGGTGAGGTGTCTGGCGTTTTTTCGGCGGGAAGCTACCACGCTGGCGGTTGCCAGGTCCTCTATTGTGACGGCTCGGTAAGGTTCGTATCTGAAACGATCGATTCGGGGAACATCAGTAGTCCCTCCGTCGCCAACGTAGGTTC
>SLFV01000064.1 GCA_007124075.1 Roseimaritima sp. | reverse complement strand
GATCGACCAAACCCAACCGCTGCCACAGTTCGGTTTCGTGGATGACTTCGCAGTCCCCGCGAGCGGCCGAATCGCGGATCACTTGGTCCAGCAATTCCGCCTCGGCCAACGGCGACTCCTCTGCCCCGATGACCCAGACATCAATCCCATCCTGATCGGGGTCGACCGGAACGGCACCGTAATTACGGACCATCTGCATTGCTTCGCGTCGCGACATCCCGCCTAATTTGCCGACAAAAGCAATCCGTAGCTGGGAGATGCTATGTTCCTCCGCTGCGGCCGCTGCGGCCAACGCCGAATCCACGGGGTCATCAAGAAGGGAATCATCTGGAGGCTCATTCATCGCAAGTATTTCCCACAGCCAAGGAATCGGTCTGCCAGATGCCCGCTTCAATCATCTGTCTGGTCGCAGTTTCTGCCCAGCCACGATTGGCCTGCGGGCTGGCGGGACTGGGATGTAAAATACGCCCGATTTGCACGTCACTTTGCCCGGCGACGCGACGCAGACATGTCTCGGCATAAGCCCCCACGCCAACCGCCCACTGCGGCCGTAGCGTCTGCAACAGCGCATACAGATGTTCATCGCAAATCGCGTCCAGCGGTTTACGTTCCTCCGCCAGCAGTTTGTCGGGCGTACGGTTCCGACCGCTCTGTTCCATAAAGACCAGCGGGCAATAATTAGCAATAAAGTGCTCGGCAAAAAAAGCGGACGGGGTTGCAAACCGGCTCCGCATCAACCCCCACAAACGCTCCCCAGAAACTTCGCTCCGCCCGCACTCCAGACCCTCGACCGGCCGACGCGGATGTTCGTTGTTGGGCTTTCTGATCGCCGCGTCGATACGCAGCCAGTCGCGGACCGCCGCGACCTGTCCAAACGGGACCCCCGTTTGCGCCATCCCCCAAGGGCCGGGATTCATCCCCAAAAACAAAACACGACAACCCCCAGGGGCGAGCCGCGCGAGGTATTGGCTGTGCGCCTCCCAGGCATAATTTAAGGGGTTGTAAACGTGCGTCACCGGAAGCGAAAAACGCAGCGTCTCCACCTGTTCCGCCAACCGCTTGG
This sequence comes from Roseimaritima sp., assembly GCA_007124075.1. GTDB lineage: Bacteria > Planctomycetota > Planctomycetia > Pirellulales > Pirellulaceae > Roseimaritima. Next base: position 3,360 of record SLFV01000064.1, on the reverse strand, counting down.
CCGCCGCGCTTGCGGCCGCAATGACACTCACTAGCATTCCCCCAAAACACACCCGACGCAGATTTGCCACACGTTGCTTCAGCTAAAAATCTTCTTCATTCGCTGACACGACGGCAAGCCCCGAACGTCAAGGATCCCGCATTATTCCCGCGACCAGTCAACGCCCTTGCTGCGGTCCGCCCAGCCCCAGGCGTCGGGAGATTACTGTCGTTTGCCGCCACCGACTGACCTTGGTATCATACAGACGTACCGAAATTCGAATTCGGAGCTAGCAAAACCGGGTTGGCGTGGGAGGCGGCGACCGTGGCCTGCCCACGCTGAACACCAACCGGCTCCCCCTCCCGCCGTTGATCATCCCCGCAGCATCCACCCCGCCAGCCGCCCATCATGTCTCGCTGTATTTTATTTTTTCTGGTGACATGTCTGGTCATTGACGGCCCAATACCTATCGGTGGCGCCGGTACTGGTAGCGCTGACGATGCCCAGCAAAAACGGGAATGGCAACAGCGTTTCGATCAGCAAATCCTGCCGGTCATTCAAAGCAAGTGTGTCTCGTGTCACAACTCCGAATCTGCCGATGCTGGTTTTGATCTTTCGGTGTTTACCAGTGGCGAGACATTGGACCAACAGGCCGATATATGGGATGAAGTCGGCAAGCGTGTGCGGCTGCGGGAGATGCCTCCCGAGGGCAGCCCCCCGTTGAACGACCGCGAGAAGGCCGCGTTTCATTCATGGCTGGACAATCGACCGCGGGAACGGGACTGCCAACAATTGGCCACCGATGAAACACAGGCCTGGTATCGCGGGCACGTGATGAGCCGTCGGTTGACGCGAACCGAATATCGCAACGCGATTCGTGATCTGATTGGTATCGAAATCGATACCGCTTTGGATCTGCCCTCCGACGGTGCCGGTGGGGAGGGGTTTGACACGACCGGCGATACGCTGTTTACCTCGCCGCTGCACCTGGAAAAATACCTTGCAATTGCCGCGCAGGTAGTCCACGCCGCGACTGCGGCGACCGACCGCACCGACGTAGCGGTCGGCCCCGCAGAAGCAGCATCCCGGTTGCGGTTGCTGGGCGACACAGGGACGTTAGCGGGGAGTGATGTCGCCAGTGAGTTGTCTGCCGTCAGGGAAATCGTGCAACGCTTCGGCTTGCGGGCCTGGCGACGTCCGCTTCAAGAAGCGGAGTGTGACCGGCTGATGGGATTGTACGAATTTCAGCGTTCGACCGGGCGGGATGTTGTGACCTCGGTTCGCGAACCTCTCAAGGCGATCCTGATTTCACCCAATTTTTTGTTTGTGATTGAACGCGAAGACGCTGCTGGCGGCATTCAACGCTTAACGCAACTGGAACTGGCAACGCGACTGGCGCTGTTTCTGTGGTCATCGATTCCGGACGATTTGCTGCTGCAAGCCGCCCTGGACGGAAAGCTTGACGATGACGACCAGATCGTACGGCAAACGCGACGGATGCTAGCCGACGATCGAGCTTTGACGTTGGGGCAAAACTTTGGCATGCAATGGCTAGGTTTGACCCATTTCATTCACAACGTGCGGCCTGACCAGGAACTGTTCCCCGAGTTTAACGATCAACTGGCGGCGGACATGCACGAGGAGGCGGTGCGAACCGTCGCGGATATCTTCATGTCCAACCGCTCGCTTTTTGACCTGCTGGACACCGATCGGGTCTGGGTCAATGGCCGGTTGGCCAATCATTACGGCTTGGATTTGCCCGCCGGTGCGCCTTGGCAAGCGGTCCTGATGGACGACCGGCGTCGTGGCGGGATCATTACGATGGGGGCAGTGCTGGCCAGTACCTCCTATCCGCGCCGAACCAGCCCTGTGTTGCGTGGCCGTTGGATTCTAGAAGAACTGCTCGGCTCGCGTGTCCCGCCTCCGCCCGAGGATGTCCCCGCGTTGGACGAACACGAAGCTGTCACAGCGGCCACGCTCCGTGAACGTCTGGAGGCACATCGCGCCAACCCGGACTGCGCCGCTTGCCACAACCGGATGGACCCGCTGGGCTTTGGTTTAGAAAACTTTGACGTTCTGGGACGGTGGCGGCACAGCGACCAAGGACATGCGATCGACGCCAGCGGCCGTTTGCCATCGGGCGAACAGTTCAGCGGTGCGGCGGAGTTGAAACAAGCGTTAATGGCCCGGCGAACCGAATTGGAACGGCACCTGATTCGCAAGATGCTGGGGTTCGCATTGGGACGAGGGCTCGGCAAATTCGATGATTGCGTGATCGAAGATTGCCAGACCGCGTTGCAAGAGGACGACCATCGGGCATGGGCGTTGATTGAAACCATCGTTTTAAGCTATCCCTTCCAACACCGTTATTTTAAACGCGCCCCGTAACCCACCCTTTCAAAGGTTCTGCCATGTCGATGCCGCTGCAACCGGTGCGTAACCGCCGCAACAATCGGTCCGCGATGTCCAGACGACGCTGGCTGCAGGGGACAGGCGTCATGCTGGGTCTGCCCTACCTGCCATCGCTAACCGCCGCCCCCCTTGCGGACACCGCAAACCAGAAAGATAAACCGCCGATCCGATCCGCCTTCATCTACTTTCCCAACGGGGTTTGGGAGAAAGGCTGGGTGCCGCAGGACACCGGGGCCGACTACACACTCTCGCCCGCCTTGCAACCGCTGGCGGAGGTTAAACACGAGGTACTGGTGCTTAGCGGATTGGATAAGCAGAACAGTCATCGTGGAGACGGCCACTATGCGAAAACCGCTAATTTCCTGACCGGGATGCCGGTGGCCAAAACGACGGGCAAAGACATCAGCAGCGGAGGCATTTCGGTCGACCAACTGATTGCCCAACATGTCGGCAGACAAACTCCGCTGCCATCGCTGGAACTGGGCACCGAACCGGTGATCAGCGGTATCGACAGCAATGTCGGGTTCACGCGTCTGTACGGCTCCCACATCTCCTGGCAAACCCCCAGTCGGCCCGTGGCCAAGGAGATCAACCCGCGCGTGGTATATGAACGTTTGTTCGGTCGACAGGTTACCTCAGCGACCGAAGATCCTGCGTCCTATCGCAATTTGCTGGATTTTGTCTTGGAGGATGCAAAACAAGTCCGGCAGCATTTAGGCCGCGATGACCAGTTTAAAATGGACGAGTATTTAGACGCGGTTCGGGCGGTCGAGCAGCGAATCGAATATGCATCGCAACCCCGCCAGCGGAATTGGCAACCTGAGTTCGACGCTGCGGAGATCGCCGGAAAAAAACCAGGTACCCCGGCTGACTTTCGGGAACATATCCAGGTGATGCTTGATCTAATGGTGTTGGCGTTTCAAACCGATGCCACACGTGTCAGTTCGTTCATGTTTGCCAATGATGTGT
>SLFV01000589.1 GCA_007124075.1 Roseimaritima sp. | reverse complement strand
GAACTCCGGGGGCTAGCGATGCAAACGGCCAATGGGGCTGCAACGTTTCGCCCGGACGAGTCGTAACGGAAATCAATGACTTTCGTGCCTGAGCTTCAAAAAAAGCCGGAGGAACAGTACTGCCGGACGGAAGCTTGATCGGCCTGCGCTCCAACATTGCTGCCAGTTGAAACAAGCTTCCCTGCGTCCACTGGTGGTAGGGTGCATCATGACAACGAGCACACTTCATTTGCGCGCCCAAAAAAGCCGAACCCAAAACTAAGGCTTTCTCTGCCATTGGTGCATCATTTTCGGAGGCGACTGCAAATCCCGCAGTACCCCCATTCCAAGTGCTGCCGCGCATCATGATCAGTTCCGTGGCAAAACGATCCAGCGGCTTGTTGTCTTGCAAAGCCTCCAGGATCCACCAGCGGAAAGGCCCGGAATTGTTCAACGTCGGCTTTAAAAGATTTGGGTTCTCCGCCAACACATCTTGCCAATAACTGACCCAATGATCTGCCACACGAGGATCCTCCAGCAAGCGATCGATTAGACGTTCGCGCCGATCGCTACGGGCGTCATTGATAAAATCTTCAATCTCTTCCAACGACGGCAACACGCCTGTCGTGTCCAAATAAGCGCGCCGCAGAAAACTGTAATCATCAATCCTCGCTGTCGGCTGCCAGGCCGACAGCGAGGACTGCGTTGGCATCGATGCACCTCGCTGGATCCAAGTACGCAAAGTCTGCACCTCGGACTCCGTTAACCCGCCCCCCTGCGGCGGCATTCGGTAATCATCCTCGTCTGCAGACACCAATGCGATGAGATAGCTTCCGCCAGGATCATGAGGAATGACCGTCGGCGAGCCTGATTCGCCACCAGCCAAAAGGTTCGCGGGTTTTCGCAAATTCAATCCGCCTTGCTCTTTATCGCCGTGGCAGCGGTAACAGTGGGCCGCGAAGATCGGCTGAACGTGCTCGTTGAAAAACAGGGCCTCTTCCTCGCTGGCCACCGAGGCCTGCTGGGCCTGTACCTGTTCACGATGGGCCGACAACAAACCATCAATGGTTGACTTCGAATGCGGATCCTCCACCAGCGTTTGCAAGGCATAATCATGGCGACGCTGCCAGTAGCCCAGCGAGCTTTCCGACGCTGCGGTTCTTCGTTCCGCATCCAATTGGTCTAACGCTTGACGTTGCTTGGCCGCGAAAGCCAGCCAGCCTTGATCTGTCAGCGGATAGTCGCGATGACTGGCCAAAAGCGTGAACATCGGATCTCCTGGGGAATCGATCGCGACACAGCTTTCGCCAAGTTCAACACGGTAATTGGGGCCCCCGACAATGGCCTCGAAGATCACGCGACGCGGTTTACCATCAAACGTAACCTGCACCACCTTCTCCCGATCATTCATCGCATGAGGCCGCATTCCCTCGACCGGGACTTCCGGCAATGGATCGACGACATGGTGCGCAGACCCGCGCGACTTTTGCGGTGAAGTTGTGACAACGATTTCATCATCGATCCACAGACGCGCCAAGCCGCGCGAACGCACCAGCAACTTCCGCTGCCCCGCAGGCGGCTGAATGATTGCGGTCGCTCGCAACAGCACCACTTTGCCCCAATCCTGACGAATCCCCCAGTCGTCATAGTGATGAGGCAAACGCACAAATCCCATCTCATCTTGAGTCCACTGCGTCAACAAAGTTCCAACCCGCTGCGGGATCGCCTGGATTCCTCCAACGGGATCGAAAAGCTGCACGACGACCTTACCAGCAGGAACCTCCGGCGCAACGATCGGTACAGGTGAATAACGAAATCGTTTTTTCAAAACCTCCGCCGGGAGCATGGATCGGTAGACAGCCAAGTTATCGACACCACCCTCCAAAGAGTTGCCCAGGCCACCCCCCCCGGTCGAACCGATCCAAATTTCATCGTCATCAACGACCGGAGCAACCGTGGTCGCCCCATCCATGTCCCAGCTCCCTGAAACCTCCTGCCCATCAAGGTAACCGCGAAGACTGTCCGGATCCCCGAACCGGTAGGTGACCGCGATATGGTGCCAACCCGACCCGGGCGCAAAACCTTGCTTACTGGTCCAGCGATGCCAACCACCGGGCCAGTCCGGCTGATCGCTATCGGAAGCCGCAGGCTGCGGTCGACTGCGAAACAAAAAATTCACGCAGGCTTGCCCGTTGACCGAGCGCAACCGCAAAGCCCAATTCTGGTTGTCTGAACGATAACCTTGATTGCCCGTCCGCCCTTTGCTGATCACATAGGCATGCTGACGCAACGAACCAAGATCCACCCACGCCTCTAACGTAATCTCGTCACCGTTGTCAAAAACAAACCTTCCATCGGGATGGTCTGGCAGTTGCACCCGAGCGCCAGACTGCAACCGCAGCGAGGTATTGACTTCGGGAAAATCGGGGAATTCGGGAGCTGCTGGCCCATCGTTGCGAAGCTCCACGTTCCCCACCGACTTTGCGGAATCGGTCCACGGGGCGGGATCGTCATCAAAGTCCCAGAAAGCCACCGGCTGGACATCGTCGGCTGACACCGACCGAGCCAACCCGACGGAGAAAAAAACCAGCAAGCCTGCGGCCCAACCGCATCTTAAGAGCTGTGTTCTGAAGGCCGGTTGGTCAAGAGAAATGGGTGCTGTACTCACGGGCTCACCACAACGGATCAGGAAGAAGGTAGGAAGCGAACTGGCAGGTTTCGGATCAGGGGCCGGTTGCCGGCCATCACCACGCCGCGCTGGTTACAGGCTATCCGGAGGTAGGGAAACCGGGAAAATCCTGAAACAAAGCGAAACAGCGTGGATCGTCCGTCCAGACGCGATACCTGGAGTCTACCCGATTTCAAGCCGGTTTCCTAGCAGAAAACGAAGTTCTAGCGGGTGCAAGCCTAAACCGAACGTGACCTGCTTAAAAATCGGGGTTCGGCCGCAAAGACCAGGGATGCCCACGCGTCGGAATCCTGAAGACTAATCGTTAGGGATCGCCACACCGCTTCGTTGCTGCCGACAAGCGATTCGCGCTTACGGAACAGCGATCGGCTCGATACAGACTTGCCCTAAAAACGCCAGGATCGGCATCACGCATGAATATTCTCCACCGTCGGCCAACGAGTTTGTTACCAACGCGATTCGGCTGGCAGGAGCAATCGTGCCTAAGGTCGCATCCAGCGGCAACCAACCGTCTTCCACGTAAGCGACGTTCCACATGTGAAATAGCATTTGGGGCTGCTGCAGACGTTCCACATATGTCACCCCGGCAACAACACGAACCGGGACCCGCCGCGCTCGTAGCAACGCCGCCAACAATACCGCATGTTCCGTACAGTCGCCTGCACGGCTGCGAGCGACTTCCGAAGCGCGGGCAAAACCGTGTTCCAGGTTCTTGTTGTGAACGTATTGATGAACGAAAGCTGTTAACTGCAAGGCAACCGCCATTGGCTGAGCAGAGCTCGGGCCGCCGTTCGTTGCGGACAATTTCCGCACCAATGGATCCTGGAAATCGACCAGTGGACTGGGGACAAGATCTTCCTGCGTCGGTGGCGCTAATTCGCTGTCACGATCCAGTCCGCTGCGGACCAAGATCTGTACCTTGCCATCATCGGCAATCGTTTTCACCCGCTGTCCCGCCGCGCTGGCAAGGGGGCGGAGGGGGGCCCGCGTTTTGGAATGCAAGCGAAATGCCTGCTCGGTGATTCCCAGCGGATTGGCAATCAAGCTCGGCAACGGCACGGATGTGATCGTCAACAAATCATTCTGCGGTCGATGCTGGGCTAGCGCGGTTGCCTGATCCGTGCGATACACTGCCAACGATAGCGAGGGCAGGTCGATCTTTAACGCGTGTCCTCGGTCATCAATCCAGATCTTACTGTCAACTGTCGCGTCGCCGACCCGCAGTTGGCTATCGACCTGGGTTAGGTTGACCGTTTGCCCATCAAGCAATGTTACCATCGCCGATCCATTGACCGTCAACGTCGTTTCCCCCAGTTCATACTGAATCGGCAGCAGCGAGGTAAACTTTCGTTGTTCACCCGACGTGCGGCTTAGTTGCATCAGAATTTGCTGCGTCGCCAACAAGCCTCGGCAATTCCTCTGCCAAGCCAGCACGCGCTGCGAGATCTCCGCGTCACGCTCCACCTCCATCAACAATTGACCATGTTCGACCCTTCCACGATACAGCGTTTGTGAATCGTTGACGCTGACTACCGCATCAAAGTCGATCAGTTCCCCGGCGGTGGTTTCGCGGCATTGTTGCTGGACGTCATGCCGCAAGACCGAATCGCCTCGCCGCACATCCATCCGGTCATGCATCCGATATCGAATCGTCCCGTCAGTTTGAGGCGTTGCTGAAACATGTGAAAAACCAATGGTCTCACCCGCAACCTGGTAGACGTCCCAGGTTTCCCAGGCATCCACGCCCGGCTGTCTGGCT
>SLFV01000521.1 GCA_007124075.1 Roseimaritima sp. | reverse complement strand
TAGGGCTCAGTCCATTTATTTGGGATTTGGGGGCTTCCGCGCTGGCGGCGGTAGTTGTGGCATTAACAACGCCCGGTGACCGCCAAGCATTCCATGACTTCTTTCAAAGCAAGTAGCCGCATGCGTTTCACGAAATTGATTGAACTTTGGCTCGCCCTCCCCAGTCGGTTTGTCTTATCGGCTGCGTTAACTTGTGTCGCGGTCACTGCCAGCGGTGGACATCCCAACGTGCTGTTGATCTGCGTCGACGACCTCCGACCGGAGCTTTCCTGTTACGGCCAGGATTACATCGTCTCTCCCAACATTGACCAATTGGCAGCCGCAGGCGTTTTGTTCCGGCACCACTATGTCCAAGCCCCAACCTGCGGGGCTTCGCGGTACACACTATTGACGGGGCGTTATGGTCCACCCAGCAATGACGCGTTGTTCGTCCGTGCGAAACGATTGGGGCGTCCCGAGGCGGACAGAACCGTGTTCCCCAGCATGCCTCAGTGGTTCCGGGAAAATGGCTATACGACGGTTTCTGTAGGAAAGGTGTCGCATCATCCGGGAGGTCGCGGCGGCCCCAACTGGGATGATGACCAGGTGATTGAGATCCCAGAGGCCTGGGATCGCCACTTGTTACCCGCCGGTCCCTGGCAGCACCCGCGGGGTGCAATGCACGGCTTGGCACACGGGGAAATTCGTGTAGATGCGGGAAAGATGGATGTTTACCAGTCTCAATCGGGCCCGGACACGATCTATCCAGACGGCCTGATCTTGGAGACTGCGCTGGACCAGTTACACGACCTATCATCCGCTGAACAGCCCTTCTTTCTGGCAGTGGGAATCATCCGTCCCCATCTGCCCTTTGGTGCCCCGGCGAAATATATGGAACCTTATCGCGAACTTACTCTGCCGCCGATCAGGCACTTTAAGCAACCGACCGGTCGCACGACTTGGCATCGTAGCGGGGAATTCATGAAGTATCATCGTTGGGGCAAAGACCCCAATCAGGACGCGGATTTTGCAACTGAGGTTCGGCGACACTACGCAGCCTGCGTAACATTTGCCGACGCATTGATGGGACGTTTGCTACGCTCGCTCGATGAAACAGGGAAGCGAGACGAAACCATTGTCGTGCTGTGGGGCGACCATGGCTGGCACCTGGGAGAACACGCCATCTGGGGAAAGCACGCCTTGTTTGAGGAATCGCTGCACGCCCCTCTCATCATCCAGCACCACGACCTGAAAAACCCCGGCAGTGCGGTATCCGAGGTGGTGGAGACGCTCGATATTTTTCCGACTCTGTGCGATTTAGCGGGGCTTCCCAAACCAGGTTTTGCCCACGGTCGGTCGCTGCGGCATATCATGACGACCCGCGCGGCCGTTGACTCCCTCGATCCCCAGCAGGCCGAACACGGGGCCATCGCCTACCGAAACAACGCTAAAACGCTTCGCACCGCAACACATCGCTTGATCCAGCATGATGATGGGTTTGTCGAACTGTACGACCACCGAACTGCGGAAGCGGAAACCCACAACATTGCCCCCCAAGAGCCGGAGCTGGTCCAACAGCTTCAGCAGAAATTACGCCAGCGACTGGCCTTGCCGTAGCACGGATTTCGGCAGCACGACACTTGCGGCCTCAGCCAAACCTTTCCTGTCACGAAAAGTATTCACCAGGATGAACCGATTCGCCTTCTGGTACGTAGTTGCGCCCAAGCGGACAAATGCATCCACTTTGCAAGCCATCGTCTGTTCAGAAAGAGGCCTGCCCCTCCCGAATTCCCCGTGTTTGAGCGAGGTCCCCAAGAAAGGGGCAGCCCCTTTTTTTACAGGCGGCCGTCGGTTTCATGGTTGCTAACCGAAGGTCCGCCGCCAAATTGCGCCATGTTGAGCCTTCACAGCATCTGGTTATATTGCTGTGGAAACTGCCTTTCCTGTTACTCATCAGGGGTTAACGATAGCTTATGACAGAATCAAAGCCTGCTGCACGCCCGATGATTGAGGCGATCCATCTCAGTAAGTTCTACGGGCCTTTTGCTGCCAGTCGTGACATTTCGTTCACCGTCAATGAGGGCGAACTGGTGGCTTTCCTCGGTCCCAACGGTGCGGGCAAAAGCACCACGATGAAAATGCTGACCGGATACATCGCCCCCAGTGAGGGAAAGGCTAGGATTGCGGGCCACGACATGCTGGACGATCGGATCGCCGGCAGCCAGCGTCTGGGTTATTTGCCTGAGAATGGTCCACTTTACCCCGAAATGACTCCTCTGGGGATGTTGCGTTTCTTTGCCGATGCCCGCGGGTTGCCAAGAGCCTACCGGGAGGAACGCATTGAGGCTGTGGTCGAAATTTGTGACCTGTCGACGGTGATGTACAAATCGATCAGCAAACTGTCCAAGGGATTCAAACAGCGAGTTGGAATGGCGCAGGCCTTATTACACGAACCCGATGTTTTGATTTTGGATGAACCGACCGCTGGCCTGGATCCCAATCAGATTCGCGAGGTCCGCCGAACGATGCGAAGGTTAAGCGAAACCAAAACGATCCTCCTGAGCACGCATATTTTGCAAGAAGTTGAAGCGATGGCTGATCGGGTGGTGATGATCAACGAAGGTCGCTTGGTGTACGACGGAGACATCGCGGGATTGCATCAAAAAGGTAAGACTCTGGATGATGCGTTTCACAAACTAACCGGTCACGAACAACTGGTTGCTTCCTAACGATCGCTTTTTTGCCGCATAGCATTTTCAGTAAATCAATCATTACACTCAGCAAGATTTCCTTTAGGCCATGTCAACAATCCTCGGTTCTGTGCTGTTAGTGTTGATCAATGTTCTGTTGATCAACTCAGTTTTTCTGGCGATCTTGGTCGCGTTGGTCGTTCTGCTGTCCGCAACCAAGCAAGCGGCATTCGCGGTGATGCGACGCAATTTTGTCGGCTACTTCAGCAATCCGACCGGTTACGTCTTTCTGTGCATCTTTGTTTTTCTGACCTCGCTGGCGGCTTTTTGGCCGTACGAGTTCTTCAACCAGAACCTCGCCACGTTGGACCAGCTTAATGCATGGTTTCCTTTGATCATGCTGGTGTTCATTCCCGCGATCACGATGAGTATTTGGGCGGAAGAGCGACGTCAGGGAACCGACGAACTGTTGTTGACATTGCCCGCCGATGATTTTGATATTGTGATCGGTAAATACATGTCGGCCGCAGCGATTTTCACCGCATCGCTGCTGTTTTCGCAAATTGCAACCTTCGTAACGCTAGCCGTCCTGACGTATGGACAGGTTGACACCGGACTGATCTTTACGACCTATTTGGGCTACTGGTTTGTTGGCTTGGTGATGCTTGCCATTGGGATGGTTGCTTCGTTTTTGACCGGCAACTTGACCGTTGGGTTTATCCTGGGAGCGTTGTTCAACGCGCCCCTGGCCTTTGCGACGTTTGCAGGGTCGTTGCTGCCTGCTGGTTGGCTGGCGCGAACGCTGTCGGCCGCTGGCATCGCTACCCCCTTTGACGACTTTGGCCGCGGGGTGATCAGTTTTTCGTCAGTGCTTTACTTCGTGTTGGTTGCGGTGGTCGCGTTGTACGTCTGCATGGTGTTGATCGGACGCCGGCATTGGACCGGAGGGGCAGATGGCACCAAACTGGCGCCCCATTACTTGGCACGCGTGTTAGCGTTGGTGGTCTTTGCCGGGGGCGCGGTGATGCTGTTCAGGACGAAGGATATTTTTAGGCATGACGCTACCGAAGGAAAGGTCAGCTCCCTGTCATCCGCCACCATGTCGTTGATTCGTAACCTAGATTCGGAGCGGCCCATCGTGATCGACGCCTTCGTTAGCGAAGAGGTCCCCGAACAGTACGCCCGGACGCGTTATCAGTTGGTAAACCTGCTGAAGGAATTCCGCAGTCAAGCGGCGCGAACCGGTCGCCAAATCGTTGTGAACCTGCACGACAATATCGAACTGTACAGCGATGAGGCGCAGTTGGCAGAGGATCGTTTCGGCATCGTTCCCGTAGACCGCATTGTTCGCGAGCGGGGGGCAATGCAGCAGAAGCAGTTGATCATGGGTGCTGCGCTTCGCAGCGGCTTGAACAAAGTGACGATTCCTATTTTTGAGTATGGAATCCCAGTCGAATACGAATTGGTTCGTTCCATCAAGACTGTCTCGCGTAGCGAGCGACGTCGGCTCGGGATCGTGTCAACCGATGCGCGGTTGATGGGCGGCATGGTCATGAGTGGAATGAGCATGCAGCAGGTTCCCAAGCATCCTTTGGTGGATGAACTGGAAAAGCAGTATGAGGTCGATCAGGTGGACCTGAGCGGCCCGCTGACGCCGGGACAGTTTGATGCCTTGATCGCGGTTCAGCCCTCGTCCTTGGAACCCGAGGCTTTCGCGAGGTTGTTGGATGCGATTCGGGCAGGCATCCCCACAGCGATCTTCGAGGATCCCTTTCCTGCGGCGCGCGGATATATCACGCCGACGGGCGATCCGAAGCAAAGCCCCGCCGGCTTCATGGGCGGTGGGGGCCCGACGCCCAAGGGTAACATTCGCGAACTTTGGGACCTGTTGGCGTTGGATGTGCCAGGTTCGCCGTCGATGAATCCGATGGGGGGCGGCTTTGATCCCGACTTGGTTTGGCAGACTTACAACCCGTATCCAAACCTTCCGATCGAAATGAACGACCTATTCGTGTTCATCGATGATCAGGCTCCCGGTGGGGAAAACTCATTCAACAAGGACAGCCCGATCACTCGGGACTTGCACGAGGTTTTGCTAATGTATAGTGGCTTGGTGACAGGCAAGCCCAACAGCGACCTGACCCACACCCCGCTGCTGCAAACCGGCACACTGTCTGGCACGATCAGCCTGCGGGATGTGCGGGAGACCATGCAGAATCCGTTGCAACTTGCTGTCCGCCAGGGCCCCCCAGGTCCGCCATCGGTGGTTGCGATCGCGATTGAATCCGCTGACGGCGGCCCCGCAGCCATTGCTGACGCTGCCGACGATGCGGAACCAGAATCGTCTGGGATCAAGGTGGTCTACGTTGCTGATACTGATTTGATGATCCCCGATTTCTTGCAAATTCGTGCCGATCCTAGCCAGACCGACGACGTCCGTTTTCAAATGGAAAATGTGACCTTTTTATTAAATGTGTTTGACTGGCTGGCGGACGAAATGGACTTCATTGATGTCCGCAGTCACCGCCCGTTTGTCAGTTCGTTAGCCATGATCGAAGCCGTTAAGATGGAAGCCGCAACCGATGAACGTGCTCAGGTGCGAGCGTTTCAAGACGACGCCGAGGAGATTGAACGCAAGGCCGATGACGCGCGGCGGACGAAGGCCAAGCAGTACCAGGATGAGATCGATAAACTACAGAAAGATGGTAGAACCCGCGAAAACATGGCGAAGATCCAGCGGATTGTCCAGGAGTTCCGCAATTGGGAAGCGATTGAGGAGCGCCGGAAAGAGGTTGCCAAGGATCGTGAGCAGCAAACCATGGCGAGGAAGCGGAAAGACATCCGCCGAAAGGCTGACGCGCGGGTGGAAAACATTCAAAACATCGTCAAAGCCGCCGCAGTGACGCTTCCGTGTATCCCGCCGCTGATCGTGGGGATTATTGTATTTTCTTCGCGCCGCTTGCGTGAACGAGAGAATATTTCCAAGGCCCGCTTACGTTAGTCGCGGACGTGCGTAAGGTGGCCCTAAGTTGGCGGATGAGTCAGTAGCAACGCAAAAATCAACATTGAATCGTTAGAGGATTAATCGTGAACGAAGAGGCAAAGACAGCAACATTTTGGGTTGTCGCTCTGGTGATGGCCGCGCTGGCGGCATTTGTGACCTGGCCTCGCCCGATTGAGAGCGAGGAAAGCGTTCAGATTGGTAAAGCACTGTTCGAGGATTTTACCGATCCCTTGGTGACCAGTAGTCTGAGAATCGTGACATTTGATTCCGAACAAAGTGCGATCAGTGAATTCGAGGTTGCAAAGGACAATGAGGGTGTCTGGCGGATTCCAACACACGCTGGCTATATCGCCGATGCTGAGGAACAAATGCAGAAGGCGGCGACGCTGTTCCTGGATAATCGCATCCTGGATGTCAGCACGACCAATCGCGAAGACCATGCCAGTTTTGGTGTGGTGAATCCGACCTCGGGCAGCGTGCGGGTAGGATCGGAGGGAGTGGGCAGGTTAGTCATGATGAAGGACTCCAAAGGGGTAACATTGGTTTCCTTGGTTGTTGGCAATGAGGTCGAAGGTCGCGAAGGTCAACGCTACGTCCGCCGGCCCGCTCAGGATATCGTCTATGCGGTTGAACTGGACGATTCAGCCTTGACGACTCGCTTTACCGATTGGATTGAGGATGACTTGCTGCAACTGAATCCGTTCGATATCGCTGAACTGACGATCAATAATTACACCGCATCGCTGGACCTACTGCAGGGGTCAGTCAGGGAACAGCGGGAGTTTTCTGCGACCATCTCGACCGATGGGTCGGAGTGGAATCTGGAACGGTTGGATGTGTACAAAGAAGGCACCAGTGTGCCACGCCCGCTAGCCGAGGGGGAGACGCTGAACTCCCAGCGGTTGAACGAAGTGAAAAACGCTTTGGATGACCTGAAGATTGCCGATGTCGGCCGTAAACCAGCGGGAATGAGCGCTAACTTGAAGGCCTCGGAAGAGTTCCTGGATGATGAACAAGCCTTGACCTCGATGGTCGTTCGGGGCTTCATCCCCGCAGGCCGCGCCGGAAGTGAGGAGCGGGAGATCTTGGCCGCGAATGGAGAAATCGCGGTCAGCACCAAAGAGGGAGTACGGTATATCCTGAGATTCGGAAATGTCGCCGGACTGTCCGAAGCGGAACAACAGGAAGCTGCAGCGAGGGCGGACGAACCGGGCGGGCTGATTGGCTCCAATCGATATCTGCTGGTAACAACCGAACTGGATGAATCAAGAATTCCCGTCCCCGACCTGCAGCCGGTCCCACAGACCATTGAGGAACTGGACCGTTTGGATGCCGCCGAGGATCAACCCGAGGATCAATCCGAGGCGATGGAAGACAAGGATAAGCCCGCTAAGGATGCCGATGCCGACGCCTCGAAACCGCAGACGGAGGAAATGAAGGAGGAGCCCGCTTCTGATTCCAAGTCAGCCGAAGAACCCAAAGCGACAGAGCCGACGGAAGATGCGGAAGCGGCAGAGCCGACCGAGGAATCCCCTGCGGATGCCAAAGGGGACGAAGAGGAAGCGTCAGGCGAGTCGAGCGATGTGACGGAGGAACCTGCTGCCGAAGAGCAGCCTGATGGCTGCGATGATGGGGAAGGTGAAGGGGAAGCGGCTGGCGAGTCAGAAGCGGAGTCCGCTGCCACCGAGCAAGAAGCATCTGCCGATACCAACGATTCCGCAACGCCAGAACCTGCCGAGGAAGAGACGGAACAAGAAAAACAAGAGCGTTTGGAGGCGGCGCAGGAACAGATCACGAAGGAGAATCAACGGAAGCTTGACGCCCGGCAAGAACAGTTGGAGACCGCTCGCAAACGTGTTGCAGAGTTGAACGCTCGATTCGCTGATTGGTATTACGAAATCTCCGAGTCGACTTTCGGCAAGTTGCAGCTAGGGTTGAACGCTTTGATTCAAAAGGAAGGGGAACAAGAAGCTGCGGCTCAACCGCCTGCGGGCTTTGACCCATCGAGCGGACTGCCCGATTTTCAATTTCCAGGTGGGAACTGAAAAACGTTTTACAACGTTGCGCCAGCCCACCGGCCCCCAAGGCATTTCGGCTTATGAAATCGGCATCCCCTTTTACGCCGGAGAGGTTCATGTTCCCATCGGTGCAAATGGGTGGGGGGTTTTTTGGGGCTCAGGTGATGAGGCCTTTTCGGGGTTCTGCATGGCAAATGCCAATCCCCTTCCGCTTGTGCGTTGGGCTGTGGATTTGCCTTGCGAGCGGTTGCCTTGCATTGGCCGACGATTTTCCGCAAATCTACAATAGCGAACGCAACAAAGATCTCGTCCCGCTTTCGGCGGACGACGCTGCTGCGTCGATGCAGTTGCCGGCAGGTTTCAAGGCAACGGTTTTTGCCGCAGAGCCCGACGTTCGCAACCCGATAGCGATGACCTTCGACGATCACGGTCGCTTGTGGGTTGCAGAAAACTTTACCTATGCGGAGCGACCACTGAGGTTTGATCTGTCGTTGCGTGATCGTGTCCTGATCTTGCGGGATACCAATGGTGATGGCTACGCCGATTCTCGCCAGGTGTTCACGGATCAGGTTCAAATGCTGACCAGTGTGGAAGTTGGCCATGGTGGTGTTTGGTTAATGTGCCCACCCCATCTGTTATTCATTCCGGATGCGGATCAGGATGGTATCCCCGACGGACCGGCGGAAATTGTTCTGGATGGTTTTGATGTAGCTAGCGATAACTATCACAATTTTGCCAATGGGCTGAAATGGGGGCCCGATGGCTGGCTGTATGGCCGATGCGGTCACTCCTGCCCTGGGTTACTGGGGGTCCCTGGCACACCGAAGCAACAACGGGTTCCGATCGACGGCGGTATTTGGCGTTTTCATCCAGAGCATAAGACCGTGGAGGTTTTATGCCATGGGACGGTCAATCCCTGGGGACATGACTGGGACGCCCAGGGGGAATTGTTTTTTATCAACACCGTAATTGGCCATTTGTGGCACATGCTGCCAGGGTCGCATTTCAAAGAATCGTTTGGTGAGAGTCAAAATCCAGCCGTTTACGAACGCATGGACATGATCGCCGACCACTACCACTTTGACACGTCGGCGAACTGGACGCAAAGCCGGGACGGTAAGGCGAACGACTTGGGGGGCGGGCATGCCCATATTGGCATGATGATTTATCAAGGGCACCAGTGGCCATCGTCCTACTCCGGTAAACTGATGACGATCAATATGCATGGTCGTCGGATCAATCTGGAACGTTTGGAACGAATGGGCTGCGGTTATGTCGGACGACATGAACCTCATTTTATGATTTCCCAAGATCCGTTTTTCCGCGGGATCGATCTTTGCCATGCCCCCGACGGAAGCGTCTTTGTAAGTGATTGGAGCGACACCGGGGAATGTCATGAACAAACCGGCGTGCATCGCACCTCGGGTCGGATCTACCAAATTCGTTACAGCGATGGCAGATCCGAACAGCGTCCCATCACCAAGCCCGCGTGCTTACAGGGACCAGGGGTACTGCCAACGCTGTGGAAGGATTACCAAGCGGGAAATTGTTCGCCACAACGCTTGCTCGGGCTGTTGACCGATACTGACGAACACGTTCGCAGTTGGGCAATTCGTTTGCTGACCGACCGTTGGCCCCTGGACACAATCCTGGGTCCACTGCCGGGCAGTCAGTATCCGGATCAGCCCGATACGATCGATGCGCTGGCTAACGTGGCAGCCAATGATTCCTCGGGCCTGGTTCTCTTAACCTTGGCATCAACACTGCAGCGTTTGCCGGTTAGCGAGCGGGTCCGAATTGCTAGGTCGTTGGTGCGACAATCGCAGCACGCCGATGATCGCCAACTGCCGTACCTTGTCTGGTATGGTTTGATTCCCGTTGCGGATGCGGCCCCTGATGAACTGATTGGACTGATCCCGGAAATCCGTTGGCCCTCGTTGTTGCGTTGGAGCTGTCGTTATTTGGCAAGCAAAGTTCATCGCCAGCCAGAACTTCTGGAAGCGATCTTGGAACGGATTCCCAGCGTACCGGATGAACTGCATGTTGAATTGTTCTCTGCCATGCAAGATGCGTTTCGCGGTTGGTCCACGGTACCCACCCCGAATGCTTGGGCGGCGATTGTCCAATCCGAAATTGCCTCGCGTTTCCCGAGGCAGATCCAGGAATTAAATCTCGTGTTCGGTGATGGCCGTGAACTTGCGGAAGTCCGCGCGGTGGCGTTGGATTCCAAAACAGCGATTCCCGTCAGGCAGCAAGCTTTACAAACGCTTGTCGATGCGCGGCCCGATGATTTACAGGCGGTCTGTGAAAAACTGCTTGATACGCGAATCCTAAACGGAACGGCCTTGATCGGGTTATCCCGATTTGATGATCCTCAGATCGCCAAGCGGCTGGTCAGCAAATACCGTCGCTTTCAACCAAGCGATCGGCCTCGAGTTCTGGAAGTTTTGGTCTCCAGACGCTCCTTCGCCAAGATCTTGGTCGATACGTTGGAACGGGGCGACGGTCCCGTCAGCAGAAGTGATTTGACCGCTTTTCATATCCGCCAAATACACGATTTGCGGGATCCCGAACTAAGCCACCATATCACCGAAGTTTGGGGAGAGATTCGGGAAACTCCTGCGGAGCGTCAAACGCAAATGGATCGATTGCGCAGCGAGCTGCGACCCGAGCGCCTCGCTGCCGCCGACTTGTCAGCCGGACGGGCATTGTTCGATCGCACGTGTTCGCAATGTCACCAGTTGTACGACAATGGTCAGCCGATTGGCCCTAACCTGACCGGGGCACAACGTGCGGATCTGGACTACTTGATCATGCATATCGTTGACCCCAACGCGGTTGTTGGCAAACAGTACCGCATGTCGCGAGTGCTGACGACCGACGGGCGATTGCTTAGCGGCATGGTGATGTCTCGCGACCAGCAAGTGGTCCGAGTGCAAACACAAACCACGCAAGAAATCATTGCGGTTGATGATATTGATCAGATTGAATTGACCACTTTATCCCCCATGCCCGAAGGGTTGCTGGAGAATTTAACCCCGCAGCAAATCGTGGACCTGATTGCCTATTTGATGCATCCCACACAGATTGCCCGTTCCCCCGGTGCTGACTGATTATCAAACCAAGAGGAGAAGACGTGGCATCAGCAAGGCTTGCTTCGCTTCCGGCACCGCTTTTTTCGGGCTACTGTATCGCGGCGGCGTTCCTGACCTACTTCAGCATGTACGCCTTTCGCAAACCCTTCACAGCGACAACTTACGAGGAGCACGAACTGTGGGGTATCGCCTTAAAAACAATCCTGCTGACAAGCCAAGTGCTGGGATATTGTTGTTCCAAGTTTCTGGGGATCAAGTGGGTTTCGGAGGCTAGACCAGACAGTCGCGCGGTAATGATTCTGTTGCTCATTGCGATATCCGAATTGGCGTTGATTGGATTTGCGGTCTTGCCGCTGGAGGCGAAATTCATTTGCCTGTTCCTCAACGGGCTTCCGCTCGGGATGGTCTTCGGCCTGGTCCTTGGCTTCTTAGAAGGACGTCGCTTTACCGAATTGTTAACGGCGGGCCTTTGCTCCAGCTTCATCGTCTCGTCAGGGGTCGTCAAATCGGTAGGCAGTGGGCTGATTGAGCATGCCCAGGTTGCCGAATTCTGGATGCCAGCGTTAACCGGGATTATTTTTGTTCCGCCACTGCTACTGGGGGTATGGATGCTGCACCAGATACCGCCTCCGACACAGCAAGACGAATTGCTCCGCTCGCGACGTCCCCCGTCATTCTTAGCCGATCGCCGTCGAGTCATTCAACGACATCGATTTGGTTTGTCGATGTTGGTGATTTCCTATGTCATGCTGACGGTTTTGCGAAGTTTCCGAGATGATTTCGCTGTAGAGATTTGGGAGGCGCTAGGGACCCGTGGAAAGCCCGCGATTTTCACGGTCTCGGAAACGGTCGTGATGCTGTTGGTGACCATCATCAACGGAGCCGCGTTTTTGGTACACGACAATCGCCGTGCGTTCTACACCGCTTTGTTTGCCATTGCTGGAGGTTTCGCAACCACAATGGCAGTCTCCGTGCTATTCCTGGCAGGATCGCTGTCCAGTCTTTCATTCATGGTTGGTCTGGGGGTTGGCATGTATGTGCCCTACGTGGCTTACCACACCACGCTGTTCGAACGGATGATCGCGGTCTTCAGAGAACGAACCAACCTTGCCCACCTAATGTACGTTGCAGACTCCTTTGGCTATCTGGGGTACATTTTGATTCTGTTTTTACGACACTTCGCGACCGGCCCATCCAGCTTTTTGCAATGGATGGTGTACGGAACCCTGCTGCTGGGAGGCATGGCCCTGATCCTTACGACGTTTTCGATGATTTACTTCTACAAACAAATGCAGGGGCTGCCCCTTGGGGAACCAACCACGTCAGCATAGAAGCCGCCGTCTTGGACGCGTTCCCATGTAGAATCCGGAGGGACCTTTATTTTCCAGTAAGCTGACGTTGCAAAAAATCCGTAACCATGGTCATCATGTGGTAAACCTGATCGGGGTCAGTGATCCCATGTTTCGCCCCGGGATAGATCATCAACTGGAACGGCTTGCCCGCACGTTGCAAGGCACGCGTCAATTGCAGCGTGTTCGCCGGATGGACATTGTCATCCAGCTCGCCATGAATCAGCAGCAAGCTGCCGTGCAAGTGTTCCGCCGCCAAGTGAACCGACGTTTCGTCGTAGCCTGCGGCGTTTTCTTCGGGCAGGCCCATGTAGCGTTCGGTGTAGATCGCATCGTAATTCCGCCAATCGGTCACCGATCCACCCGCAATCCCCGCAGCAAAAGCGGTACTATGCGTCAATGCATACGTTGTTAAGAACCCACCGAAGGACCATCCTCGCAGTGCGACCGCATCGGGGTTGACCCAAGGTTGCTGGCGTAACCAAGTAACCGCCGCCAACGTATCTTGCAATTCCACCACCCCAACACGTCGATGAACCGAATAGGTGTCGGCGATCCCGCGACCTGCGCTGGACCGATTATCGACGACCAGCACCGCGATCCCTTGTTGAGCCAGATATTGTCGATAGAGGTAACGGTTCCCCAGCCAACGGTCGACGACCGATGCGGCCTGCGGCCCGCCATACGTTTCAATCAACACGGGAGTCATGCCCGGGGTTGTTTTTTGGGGCTTAATCAGACAGGCAGGCAGATGAAAGTCGTCGGTTGTAGGAATCCTCAGCCACTGTACCGGCAACAATTCACC
This sequence comes from Roseimaritima sp., assembly GCA_007124075.1. Taxonomy (GTDB): domain Bacteria; phylum Planctomycetota; class Planctomycetia; order Pirellulales; family Pirellulaceae; genus Roseimaritima. The sequence continues at coordinate 2,383 of SLFV01000521.1, read as the reverse complement.
AGGCAGATTATTGGATTTGGCCAGAAGCTGCGAACTGGCCACAGGCCCACCTGCGTCGCGGTGGGGAGCGATTTCCAACAAGCGTAATTCAAACGGGGTCTGTAACGTACTGTAGCGATCCAGCACCCAGTTACCGCAGGGTGAAAACGTCGCGTCATGCCAACCATCCTGGGCAGTTACCTGCTGAATTTCGGTCGTTTCAGGCGACGACAGTTCTTGATTTTCAGTAGGCAGAAAAACTCGATAAAGCTGCTGCCCCTGACTACCATGTTTCCGATCTCCGGTGAAATAAACCCACTCACCATTTTTGGCCACATGCACGATTGCGCGAACATCAAAATCTGCAGGTGTCAACGCCGCCCTTCGCCGTCCATCGGCGTCAATCCGCCAAATGCGACGCCGACCCAACGGTTGATCGCTAAGCCACAAAAAATCGCCCGCGGGTAGCCAATGGGGTTCACCCAGGATTTCTACCCAAGCCTGGCTGGTATCGCGCAGCAATAATCGTGGTCCTGCCGGCGATGTCACTGCGACGACGGGACAGGAATTTAGTTCCAACCAACTTTGCAGTCGATCCATCACTTGGTAGACCACCTCGCGACCACTGGGATGCCAACTGACACGCACGATCAACTGCTCCCGTTGCTGTGGTTGTCCCCCATGAATCAATTGCAGATCGCCATTGAGTTCCGCGACGATCAACTGGGCTTCGGGGATCGGGTCGCCCGCTTTGGGATACCGCGTGACCAGTGGTTTTCCACGCGGCGTTTGGCTGTCAACCAACGTGTAGGGCAGCACATCCTGAATATCCAACCGCAGAAAAGCCAACCGTTCACTATCGGGGCTCCACCAAAACGCTTTGAAATTGCCTCGGCCGTAGATCTCCTCCTGATACGACCAATCAAGTTGCCCGTTTAACAGTGTTTCGGAACCGTCGGTGGTCAACCGAATTCGCTTCCCCGTTTCAACATGCACGACAAACAAATCGTGCGTCTCGACAAAAGCCACCCATTTCCCATCGGGACTTAGCGTCGGATGCCGCCACGTCTTGGCTTGCCTAGTTAACCACTGCGTTTGCCCGTCCCGTGAAAGAACCGCTAAGCCACCCTCCAAACGCCGCAAACCAAACTTCCAAGACTCGGGGCCCTGCCAAGACAATTCTTCATGGGTTTCTAGATCATGCCTCAGCCATGAGCGGTCTCGCCGAATCGCCAGTTCGACCCCTTGGTCATCGACACTCCAACGCGTCGTCGGCAGCGATGGACCTCCATAGTCAAACCGCTGCTGCGGATGAAACAGCGACTCTAACGACAAAGGAGGCGTTTCCGCCAAAGCAGCAGGAGGCATGACACCCTTCGAACACACGATCCAAAACAGAAGCCAAAAACGTAGCATGATGGACAACTTGCGACAGGACTACAGAAATAAAAACAAGGCCGTGACGGCTTCGCACCTGGCCCCGCAAGATCGGTCTCGCAGCGGCAGGGAGCGCGCACAGGCAACGGATGCCGAAGTTATCTCCCAAAGGTTCCCCGCAATGACGGAAGCTTACAACCCCAGATGTTCGCGCAGATAGGCCGGTCGGTCGGTGGTGATGGAATCAACGCCCAGCGTTTGCCAATACCGCGCACCGTCCACGTCGTTGATCGTCCAAACGTGAAATTCAAACCCCGCCTCACGGATGGCGCGCACGAATTCTTTATCCACCACCTCGGCATTTCCCGTCGTCCCCAACCCGGTCGCTCCGGTTGATTTCAACGTCGCCAGAACGGTCGACAGTTCGGGTCGCCAAACGTTGCTTCCCTTGGCTTGTTTGTACGAGGTCAACCAGTTGGCCTTATACTGCGGCATTCGCTGCCTCGCCTGACGAATCACATCCGCATTAAAGGCAATCAGCATGATTTGATCAGGCTGTAAACCGGATGTCTCCAGCTGCTTCTGTAAGGCTGGCAGGATTTCAGGACCACATTTAATTTCCACAAAGATTCGTTTCCCCTCGGGAACGATTGCCAAAACATCCGCCAAGGTCGGAAGCCGTTGATCCGCAAAAGCAGGGCCTTTCCAGCTTCCGACGTCCAGGCCTTGCAGCTCCGCAAGCGTCGATTTAGCAACCACGCGGGCTGTCGCTCCCGGAGCCACTCTGCCAGTGTCCTTGTCGTGAATACAAACGATCTTGCCATCTGCGGTCAAATAAAAATCCCCCTCGATTGCATCAGCCTGCTGCTGCCAAGCAAGCCGAAACGCCGCGAGCGTATTCTCGGGTGCGTCGTGCGAGGCCCCGCGATGGGCAACAATTTCTTGCCCCTGAACCCAACTTGCACCAACAATCATCAGGGCTACCATCCAAAATCGCATCACGAACTGCATCTCGCTGCTCCTCAAT
>SLFV01000287.1 GCA_007124075.1 Roseimaritima sp. | reverse complement strand
TCAAGGGTGCCGACATGCTGTTGGTCTCTGGGCGGTGGCAATCGATTTCATCTTTGGGACAGCATAGACAAGACTTTGTGTTGACGGAACTGCCTGCGGAATTCGAGGAGGCTCGACCACGGTTTCGCATGGCCCCGTTGGCGATCGGCCTGATCGTCCTGATGGTGGTGTTAAGCATCCTTGAAGTGGTCCCGATCACGATCGCGGTTCTGTTAACCGCGATTGCCGCCGTGGTCTCTCGCTGCCTGACGGCGGAGGATGCGTACCGTTCCATCTCGTGGAGCAGTCTGGTGCTGTTGGCGGGGATGTTACCCGTGGCGGTAGCGCTCGAAAAAACGGAGGGAACGCAGTGGATCGTGCAGCAGGTGGTGGCTGCAGTCGGCGATGACCAGCCCTACTTGATGATTTCCGCTTTGTTTGTACTGACTGCCACGTTAAGCCTGTTTCTCTCCAATACTGCGACGGCCGTCTTGCTGGCACCGGTTGCGATTGAAATCGCTCGGACGATGGATGTCTCCCCCTATCCGATGGCGATCACCGTCTTGATCGGGGCGTCTGCAGCCTTAGCCACACCGGTATCCTCACCCGTGATGACTTTGATTGTTGAACCTGGGCGTTATCGTTTTATCGATTTTATGAAAATCGGCTCCCCATTGATGGTACTGATTTATCTCGCAAACTTGATCCTCACCCCGTGGTTCTTTCCGCTGTGATGATCAGACCTGGTTTCTGGGGAATCGCATCGGATCGTCGGGCTGCTATACTACAGGGATCGAAAGTGACTTCGGCCTTTTTGAACGCCCCTCTCTGCTAGACGTCTGCTCCTGCGTTTGTTTTGCGGTTGAGGACAAAAATCCGTGGCGAAGTTTTTTCCAAATCATTCCTAAGTGGGATTCAGCGGCACGGCCGCCTGCATTCGTTCCAAGACTTTTCAACCAGCAGTTTTCAGCGTGTCTGACGTGATTTCCCTTGCCCCTGTCGAAGTATCGCTGTCGCCGCAGGAACGGTTTGAAGAATTCTTGCGGAGTCGCGGCCTACGAAATACCGATCAGCGGCGATTTTTGGTCGAACAGGTTTTCAGCCGACACGAACATTTTGACGCTGACGGTTTGATCGAACAATTACCCCGCAAGGGCAGCAAGAATTACGTCAGTCGTCCGACGGTGTATCGGACCCTGAAAGAGTTTGTCGACGCAGGATTGCTGAAGAGTTTTCAGTTGGATGGTCGAATGGTGTACGAACACGATTACGGCTACCCACAGCATGACCACTTGTACTGCACGCGGTGCCAAAAACTGTTCGAATTCCAAAGCGATGAACTGGTGAAACTGCGAGATGAAGTGGCTGCAGCCCATGGGTTCCGCGTCAATCACCACCGACTGATCATTCATGGCGTGTGCCAAGCATGTAGTCGCCGTCGTCGCAAGAAACGAAAACAGGACCTGGTGTAACCGATCGGATCGCGACCTGCGTCATTGTGGTGGAAGGGCAGGAGACGGACTGGTCGCCGGAGCTGGGCTGCCGGCGGGGCTTGCGTCGGCCCCCATCACATCGGCCGCGAAGATGCCCAAAACTGCCACGTCAAACCCTCGACCCAGATGACTCAGGTCGCGCATGAACGTAATCTTCGGATTGACTGTCGTTGCGTCGATCACCACCTCTGCACGAGAGTACAAATTACCCGATTCATAAAAACCGACGATTTGCGCCCGGTACACATCCCCACCGGCGGTTAGCAAGGGAAGCAGCAGACGCATTTGGTCGGTTGTGACCAAGCCTTCCACTAACGGCCAAGTTTCAAACTGTCGATTTTCGGTGTCGCTATTCTGGGCTCGCGCATCGATGATGTCTTCAATCGTGTCAGGATCCAACAGCGGGATCCCGCGCAGCAGGTCGGCCGGGCATTGGTTCAGGTTAATCCGACCTGGCATCGTGGTGAAGTTGGATGTGGTCAAGTTCCCCATTAAGGTGGGAAGGTAATTCGCCATCGAGACAGGGTCGTCGAAAAATGGTGATGCCAATCTTTGTTGCTGGCCCCCTTCGCCGACCGTCACACGCGCATTGATCAGGTCTAAAATCTGTGTGATGTTTGTGCCACCTCCTCCCGAAAGGTCGAATTCGTCCAACCCGTCGACGGTCCACAATCCCACTTCTTCATCCAACCCGCCAACTGTCTCAGGGACGTTGTCGATTCCCGCATTCCCAAGGGCTCCCGAGAGCGCAGCGGTGCCAACCGTTGCGCCCGGTTGCCCCGCAATCCGGTAGGCAACAATGAACGACGCCCAATCATCGTTTCCGGTCGCATCAAGCAGTTGTTCGTACAGTTGCTCCAAATCGTCTTGGTTCACATTAATTCGCGGGCTGCCATCGGATCGCTTGTTCGCCTCCATGCTGTAAACCGTCAAGAAGGAAACCCACCCTAAAGCTAGTGGGCCAAAAGGATCAACGTCACCCAACTGTTGCTCGGCTGCGTCAACCAGTCCGTTACGATTGGAATCAACCCCGAACAGCAGCTCCGGTGTAACCCCTCGAACCAACAGTAACTCCTCGATGCTGTCAATCGGCCCATTCTTGGGAGTATAGGGCGTCGGTAACGTCATGTAATAATCGGCCTCGCACCCGTTGGGCCGGGGATCGTCGTCTTCATCCAACCAATCCAAAATCGCTTCAGCGACATCGATCGTCATTCCCGGCAGCCCCATCAGCAGCGACACCGCCAAATTATCGCTGTCAAAGTCAGGGCTTAGCGTATCGATCGCAGCCAGCATCGGGGAGATCGAACCGGTGCTCAGTTCCAACGCGGGCAGCGCGTTGACATTTAATTTTGCCGATTCGTTTTGCAGACCAAAACGAATGCCAGCATATTGACCGCGTTCGTCCAGGTTGGGAGCCAAGATCGCGTAGTTCACGCGATCCGCCGCCGCGATACCGGGCACAACATTGATACCGCGAAAGATTTGGGGATTGTCAAAGACTCCCCCCATTTCCTCACGGCTTGCCGGTGGCTGAGCAAGAATCAGGCGAGTTGCTTCGGCCCCAGATTCCACCGCCAAGACACACTGCGTGCGATTGGCGGTTAGGTGCACCGATTCGTCGTAGGCCAGCATCAAGTCCGTAAAGCTATACACTGCCATCGTGGCGACCACGATAAAGACCAGCACTAGAATCAAGAATACTCCGCGCCTGCGGACTCCGCGCCGCGGAAACCGCGTCGCTGACCTGACAGACGGAAGGCTCCGCTGTAATTGCAACATTCGAATTAAAACCCCAGGTTTGACATTCCGTCATCCAATTGCAGCATTTCGCTAGGATCAACAATCCGTCCCATCGGCAGACGGACGATTTGTTGGAATGTCCGGATTTCGGAACTGGTTGCGTCGATCGCTTCCGAATTCAAACTGCTGGGATCGGTTCCTGGTGGACCGATCGTCAGCCGAACTTGCACCGCCACGGGCAACGCACGACGAAAGTCACTATTCCATTCGGGCTGCCAGAGAAATCCGTCCCAATAACCGAACTCGAGCGCTAATACCTCGGGGGCCAACAGGTCTCCGGTGATATTCAGCCCGGTTAGGTTTCCCATTTCCAGCGCATACTTAGTGATCTGTCGATCCAACTGTCTCCGGATCAATCCCCCGCTGGAGCCGCTGACAGCGGTGGTCGGCGAGATCGTTTGCAATGGATCACTGACCCCCAGCGTTCCGGGAGCTTGCACAAAATAAGAGACTGTCTTGATATCGCTGGGTAGATCACTCATCCCCGCCGCCGAATCGCCCAGCACCCACTGATATTCCTCCAGTCGCGGTACGCGGCTGACATCAATCATGATCTGTGATTGATTTCCGATCAGACCGGGACTTTGTAGGAACATGTTTCCCAACGCCAAATCTTGTATCGATCCATCCGTGTCCAAGGGATCTGAATCGTCGAACAGCATCGAACTGGGAGCGGCAGTTCCCGCCGCGATCGCTTCCATCCCCGAGGTAGCTAGGAATTGTCGCAGCACCGAGTCATCAAAGGGCTGAATCGACAGCGTCGCCCGCAAATCCTCGCTAATCATCCGCATCACGGCGGTTGCCAACTGAACACGCTGAATTTCCGAATCACGCGTGTCCATGTCGCCGACGTAGAAGCTTAATGCGGTGCCGATAATCACGGTTAACACGGACGCTAATGCAAGTGCCAGGATCAGCTCAATCAGGGTGAATCCACTGCGAAGCGTCTGCAGTTGCCACCGGTTGCAGGCAGGGAAAGTCATGGCGTGGTCGTCTCCATTTCAAATTCAGACATCATTTCCAGACTGGCGGCCTCTTCGCGTTCGGCTTGAGCCAAACCGAGATTCGGATCGATCATCCAACGAACCAGAGAGAAGCTGACGCGAGGATTGCCAACCGAATCTAACTCTTCTGTATTCACGGTGACGGTGACAGCCAGCAACCCCTGCATGGCCGCGGGCAGGATCTGTACCGAATACAAAAAACGGCTAAAGCTTGCGGAATCGGGGTTATCTAACTCGCCTACCGGGGTCGGCGGCATCGGAACCGGGGGAATTTCAGGGTTCAGTAGCTGTTCCGCCATTTTCGATTCACACAGCAGGCGTGCCGCAGCCAAGTCAGCTGCCTCTGCAGCGGCGTCGGTCCCGGTTAAGGCAATCGACGACAGCACTGCCAAGGTCGCCCCCAAAATCGCAAGGGCCAGGATGACCTCCAATAATGAGAAAGCAGCTTGCCTGTTCACAAGAGTGCATCCTGGACGCGTGCTTCACCCGTTAGCCCTCGCAGCACGATTAACAACTGCCCCCCACCTTCCTGTTCCACGGTCACAATTGCGCTGCTGCTCGTCCCATCGGGGTAGAAAAAAATGGGACTACTTTGCTGTTGTTCAACACCCTGTAGGCCCGTCTGACTGGACGTGATCATGGATCGAATTGACGTCTCCACGCGGGTGCTAGCAAACTTGACCCCTTCGGCTAATTCGGACGTTTTAGAAACTACTTCGGTTTGCATCGGCAGCATTTGAGGAACCGTAGTTTGAGCCCCCATCAACAAACTGCCGCCCGCACCAATCTGGTCGGCCGCTTCTGTCAGGTCGGACAGGCTGGTCAGTGGCGTAACGCTGACCTGATTGGTTTCCGGCGGACAATGCATGACTTGAACACGCCCGGTTCGCATCGCCTCCAGTCGCGTCTGCAGCATTAGCAACCGTACTTGCTCCGCTGCGCGTTCTAGTCGTCGCTGCGTCAAGACACCATCTAGCACCGGGACCGCGAACGCAGCGACGGCGATCAAAATCGCCAGCGTCAACAGGACCTCCAGCAAGGTCAGGCCCGTGGCCTGCCGAAAGTGATAGTGTCGCCCAGATAAGGTTTGCACAAAATATCCCCAACGACAATGGTTTCTGTCGGGAGGCGTCCCCAGCCTAAGAAGTTACGTCGGCTGATGCAATCGCTACGGACCTTTGACGACAATATCGTCGTCGGTGTTCATTTGGCCATCGCTTCCAGCTGATCGCAACTCAAAACCGTTGCCTTCCATTTTGAACGAAAGCGGTTTACCCCAGGCATCCGCTGGGATTTCATTGATTAGCGGTCGAAAACGCGCCTTCTTTGCAGGATCGGACGGTCCATCACGCAATTGCTCCAAATTTTCTGGCCATTCCTTATTGTTGATCTTGTACATCTGAATCTGGTTTTTCAAAGCATTCAGTTGAGCGGTGGTAATGTCTTCGTTGGCACCTTCACCAACGTTGACAAAGTTCACCAAAACAAATCCGCCTAAGACCACCAAAATGGCAAGGACAAGTAGCAATTCTAGCAGCGTAAAGCCGCGACGGATTCGGTTGCGTGGTGAGGTTTTTGCTGGGATCATATTAGGTTATCTCCTTTGTTTCGAGCGATGAACCGCGCCGAGAAGGCTTGGCGGCAAGGTACTTGCCAGGGCACATCACCCCGTTGAGCGTACCTGTTGTGCCTGTTGGTGCGATAATTTCGCGATTGCCGGTGGGAATGATAAAGGCTGGACCGCTGATCATAACAGCAACCCACCTTCTTTGAAACGGATGAAGGGTCGTAAAGTTTCGCTAAAATGTAAAGCAGTCAGCGACAGCGGGTTAATTTGGACAACATTGGGGACCACTTCGCACGCATGGTACGCTCCCCCGTCAGCCCGGCCGATTTTCTGCTCGATTTGTTGGCTTTCCGTCGTTCGGCAGCTAAACTTACTCTATTAGGCACTTATCCGCTCGGCCAGAGTTGATCTCATGGCCGTTACTATTTGAGAGTTTGACAATGGCTGTCGCACGTGACGACTCGGTGATTCGTGGCAGTTTGATCGCCGCGTTAATCCTGCTGGTTTTATCGCTCGCACTGAACTATTTCCTGTACCGATGGGGGGACGAGCAATCAAGTTCGGAGAAATCAAAGTCGACCCAATTAGCCAATGCCAATCAGTCGATCGCCAGCCTGTCGGGGCAACTGGAAACCCTGAAAAAAATGCTGGGCGTGGGGGTCATGTCGGATGCGGAGTTCCAGGGGTTGGCGACTTCCGATTCTGGCGATCCTGACATCGATTCCATTGCCCAACGTTTCGTGCAGGATGTGTCGCAAATGGGACAAGCGATCGATCCCGCTAACCGCAACTATCCGGCTATTCCGGAGTTCCTGGTCAATTCGCTGCGGGACCGCAATGTGCAAACCACGCAGCGGAGCGATGAGCTGACTCGCGTGGAGGAACAGGCGAAGTCCGATGTAATGATCGCCGAACAAGCGACTACGGATGCGAAGCAAGCATTGAAGCAGATGGAAACGACGCTTGCCCAGCGGACGACTGAATTTGAGGAGTCACGCGAAGCGATGAAAAGGACCAACGCGGAAATTGCCGACACTTTGACCAACAGCCAGCGTGACATGCAGAACCTGCGTACCGAAACGCAGCGACAATTGGCTGCGAAAGCCAAGGAACTGAGCGACCTGAAAACCACGATCGATTTTCAGCGTCGTCGAATCAATGAGTTGCAGCAGGTTGAATTTGAGGTCGCTCAGGGCGAGGTGACGTACGTTTCCGGTAATTTGGTTCAGGTGAACCTTGGTTCGGCCGACGGTCTGCGGCCGTCGGTTGTCTTCAGCGTCATTGATGCCGATGCAACGCGGGTCACCGATTCAAAACCCAAAGCGAAAGTGGAGGTGATTCAAGTCCGCCGTGATCACCTTTCAATCTGCCGTGTGGTGGAGGCTCCGCCGTTGAGCGATCCGATCGTGGCAGGAGACAAGATCTATTCACCGTTTTGGGCCCCAGGACGCACGGTCAAGATTGCTTTGGCTGGCGAAATCGACTTGGATAACGATGGACGGAGCGACACGGAAATGATTCGCGGCATGATTTTGGCCGCGGGTGGTAAAGTCGTCGAGGAACTGGATCCCGAAGTGCGGTTCTTGGTGGTGGGGGATCCGATGGAATTGGGGGGCGATCCAGAAAGCCCCGCCGTGCAGCGAAAGATAAAGGAACTGGGAGACTTCAAAGTCAAAGCTGCGGAAATGGGGGTCACGGTGATCCCGGCCTGGAAGCTGATGAACTACATTCAAGTGATCAGCGACATGAAAACGACCCCGTTGGGGGCGGCAGCCCGAGGCAGCGACTTCAAACCGGAAATGGAGGGCGGCCGGCGGCCTCGAGTGCCAACGGATATCAGCCCACTGTATCGCACGCCCCCCCCGGGAGGTGATCGTTAAGGCGAGCCGTTTCGAGGCACCCCTCAGGTCCGTCTCCCCCTGCCTCCGTATCACAGCGGCCGGTAGCGGACGGGGAAAGTGCCCCGCCCGCTACCGGCTTATCGGTCGTCTTGGGTATTACTTCGCCACGAAGTTCACCAACCGGCCGGGAACCACAATCGTTTTTACGATTTGCTTTCCGCTTAACTCTGCTTGGATTCGCGGCTGCTGAAGCGCTGCCTGCTGTAATTCCTCGCGTGAACTATTTGCCGCGACAACTATTTTGGCTCGTAGCTTGCCGTTGATTTGCAACGGTATTTCTAGCGTTGATTCGATCAGTGCGGCTTCATCCCATGTGGGCCAGGGTTCGTAAGCCAGCGTCGTTTTTCCGCCCAGGGTCCGCCACAATTCCTCTGCCACATGGGGTGCAAAGGGTGACAGCAGCAGCACGTAGGCTTGCATGGCCGCGCGAGGTCGTGATCTTTGGCGAGTAAAAAAATTGACAAACTCCATCATTCTCGCAATCGCGGTGTTGAAGCTCAGGTTTTCAATGTCCTCAGTCACACGCCGAATCGTTCGATGCAGCACCCGGGCTTGGTCCGAATCGCACTGCTGGTCAACAATCTCCTGTGCCAACACAACATCCGCCGCATCTTGCTGGACGATCATCCGCCAACTTCGATCTAGAAAATTTCGGACCCCGCCCACACCAGCCATGCTCCAGGGCTTGGTAGCCTCCAAAGGCCCCATGAACATTTCGTATAACCGCAAACTATCAGCACCGTAATCGCGGACGACATCGTCCGGGTTAACCACATTCCCCCGACTCTTGGACATCTTGAATGAACGACTTTCGACTCGAATCTCAGTCCGGTCGGCAAGAACCAAACCATCCCCCTGTTTGATTACCTGCGATTCATCAACCGCAACCGGCAGTACGGCTTGACCAGCGGCGGTCGTCAATCCCTGTTCGCCACGACGCACATCGCTCGGGGAGATAAACGTCCCGGATTCGGTTTGATACGCGGTCAGCTCGGCTTCGCCCAGAATCATCCCCTGATTCACCAAACGCTGAAAGGGTTCGTCGTGACTAACGTAACCCCGATCGAACAAGACCTTGTGCCAGAACCTCGCATATAGCAGGTGCAGCACGGCGTGTTCCGCGCCACCTACGTACAGATCGATCGGCATCCACGCTTGTTCCTTGGCGGGATCGACCAATGCCTGCGAATTTCGCGGGTCGATGTAGCGCAAGTAGTACCAGCAGGAACCGGCCCACTGTGGCATCGTATTGGTTTCGCGTTTGTACCGACGCCCCTCCAATTCGACAAACAGCCACTCGTCAGCCGCTTTCTCCAACATCGGTTCCGGGCGACCATGTGGACGAAAATCCTTCAGTTCTGGCAATTCCACGGGCAAATCGGTCTCTGGCACCGCCCGCGTTACGCCGGTTGGCTGTCCCTGGGGGTCCAGTTCGTGCAGAATGGGAAAGGGCTCGCCCCAGAAGCGCTGTCGGCTAAACAGCCAGTCTCGTAGCTTGTAATTGATTGCTTTTCGTCCCAGCCCCCCCGCGGACAGATCCTGGACAATCAACTGCTTGACTTGGGCTGTCGGTTGGCCATCATAGCGGCCGCTGCTAATGGCTCGGCCAACACCCGCAAAACAGGCCTCGCCCGCCAAGATTTGTTCGCGGTTCTCCGCCTGTGGCAATGGTTCGACAACCGCCACGATGGGAATGTCAAACTGCCGCGCGAATTCAAAATCCCGTTCATCATGCGCCGGAACCGCCATGATTGCACCGGTTCCGTAACTGGCCAAAACGTAGTCGGCCACCCAAATCGGAATCTTCTGCCCATTAACCGGGTTCATCGCATAGCTGCCGCTGAAGACCCCGGTCTTGGTGCGGTCCCCCTGAGTGCGTTCACGTTCGCTCTTGAATGCGGCCGCCTGACAGTACCGGTTGACCACATCGGCCGTCTCCGCGGTCGTCAGCCGGGGGACGGCAGGATGCTCCGGAGCGATGACCATGTACGTAGCCCCGAACAGTGTATCGGGACGCGTGGTGTAGACTCGTAGCGTTTCTTCCTCGGGGATCTCTGGGAGTCCTACCGCCTGTCGCTGTCGCTTCCAGGCCTCAAAATCCTCTGCCCCGCCGACGAAAAAATCGACTTCCGCCCCCTCGCTGCGCCCGATCCAATCCTGCTGCAGAATCTTGATGCCGCCTGGCCAGGCCAGCGAATCCAGACCCGAAAGCAAGCGTTCGGCGTACGCGGTGATCCGCAACATCCACTGCCGCAGCGGGATTCGTCGCACGGGATGGCCGCCACGTTCACTTTTTCCGTCAATCACTTCCTCATTGGCCAGCACGGTCCCTAATTTGTCGCACCAGTTCACCGGCGCTTCGGTTTCGTAGGCCAAACGAAATTCCGCACGATACCGTTCCACCGCGTCGGCTCCTTGGGCCTGCACTCTGTCGGGGATCGGCAGTTCGTGGATCGGTCGTCCGCGCTTCTGTTGCGGGTCAAACCAGGTGTCATGCAGCACCAAAAAAATCCATTGGGTCCAGCGAACATACTCCGGGTCGGTCGTCGATAAGACACGTTCCCAGTCGTAACTGAAACCCAGCATCTTCAATTGCCGCGTAAATTCGGCGATATTGCGTTCCGTTTGAATGCGGGGATGCTCTCCCGTGGCGATCGCATGTTCTTCCGCAGGCAAACCGAACGCATCAAACCCCATGGGATGCAGGACCGACTTGCCGCGCATTCGGGAAAAACGGGCAACGATATCGGTTGCGGTGTAGCCTTCAGGGTGCCCAACATGCAAACCTGACCCGCTGGGATACGGAAACATGTCCAATAAATAGCGTTTTTCCCCTTGTGGCAGCTCTGCTGTGGAAAAAGTACGCTCTTGCTCCCAATACGCTTGCCAGCGGGGTTCGATTTCAGCAGGGTTGTAGCGTGGCATGGATCAATCGTTGGTAATAGAGGATAATACTGGGCGGCATTCTAACGCCCCAACGCATTTCGCGGCAGTCGGTAGCAAGCATGCCAGCGTCGCCTGGTTTTGGCTAGAATAGGTCAGTTAGGAAGTTGAATGCAATCGCGCACCGAAAGAACCGAGATGTTAAGAAAACGGAACAAACTGCAACTTACCGCTGCCCAACGCGACGCCATGCGCCTGGCCGGGCGATTCAACGCTGCCTTGATGGATCACTTACGACCGCATGTCAAAGCGGGGGTGACCACCGGGGCGATCGATGAATTGGTGCGAAAGTATACCGCCAAACATGGACACCGCGCGGCGACACTGGGTTATCACGGATACCCCAAGTCGTGCTGCACCAGTGTCAACGATGTGATCTGTCACGGCATCCCCAATGAATATCTGCTGCGCGAAGGGGATATCGTCAACGTCGATATTACCTCGGTCGTTGGTGGTTGGTTCGGGGACCAAAGCGAAACGTTTTTGATCGGTGAATGCTGCGACGAAGCTCGCGCGGTTACGCAGTGTTCGTTCGATTGCTTGTATTTGGCAATCGAAGCCCTGACACCAGGGTGTCCGGTCAGTGTGATTGGGGAAACCGTCACGCGCGAGGCTCACGCGCGAGGTTTTTCCGTCGTTCGCGAGTACGTCGGGCACGGCTTGGTACGTGTGTTTCACCAAGACCCTTCGGTACCCCATTTCCCCAATCGCCAAAGTCGTATTGACCGCCTGCTGCCGGGCATGTGTTTTACGGTCGAACCGATGATCAACGCGGGAACGCGATACTGCAAGCCGGTGGACAAGGCAGATGGGTGGACCGTGCGGACCAAGGACGGCAAGTTATCGGCTCAATTCGAACATACCATTTTGATGACCGAGGAGGGGCCCGAAATCCTAACGCTGACCGAACACGGCCCGCGACGGGGACATCGGTTTTCACGGGCTGTGGATTGAGGAATCGTCCTGATCGGAGTTCCTGCTAACGCAGTTCACTCCGACCGGACCTGGACAACTTCAGCAAAGTGCTTGGCTTTGACGCCCAAAAAATCCTGCAGTTGATGGCGACACGAAATGCCGCAAGCGACGACCGTCTGCCCCTGCTGCACCGCCTGACGGACTGCCGGAAAAAGACGGTCTTCACCGATTTGCTGGGACAAATCGTAATGCTCGTAACCAAACGATCCCGCCATCCCGCAACAACCGGAATCGACTTCCTGACAGGTGGTCTGCGGCGTGTTGGCAAACAGCAACCGAATCGCCTCGGTGCCGAAGATTGCCTTTTGGTGACAATGACCATGCAGCAACACCTGCCCAGAGGGCCCTTGCAATGGCACCTGGTGCTTTTCCAACAACGCGTCGATCATCACCACCTGACTGGAAACACGCGCTGCCATGTCGTGGTCATCGATGAGGTCGGCCAAGTCATCGACGAGCGCAGACGCACACGAAGGTTCCAAGCAGACGATCGGGATTCCTTGACGCGCAAACGAATCCAGACGCTCAAAGACCGGAGTTCCCTGCTGTTTGGCTTCGCGTACTAAGCCTTTGCTGATTCGCGGACGTTGACAGCAACCCGCCTTTGCGAGGGAGACCTGGAAACCTGCATCCTCCAATAATTGCATGGCTGTCCTGCCGAGCGAGGGTTCAAAAAAATTTGCATAGGTGTCGTCAAACAAAGCGACCGGTCCCCGCTGACCAGTACCACGGCGGATCGATTGTTTTTGCAACATTTGTGCCAGGGTGATCGGAGCGAACGCGGGAAGGGGGCGTCGTTTATCAATCCCCGTCAGGCGTTGCAATACCGCTCTGCCCCCTGGGATCAGCCCCGCAAGACTCGTGACTCGCGATGTGGCTCCGGCAAACCGTTTGGCGGCATCCGGCATCCGTCCCAGTAATTTCGCGGCCCACGGGGTCCCATGGCGATCGTAATGCATCTGCAACACTTCGCTTTTTAATTTCGCCATATCGACGGCATTGGGACATTCGCTTTTGCAAGCCTTGCAAGCCAGACACAAGGACAAAACCTGAGCGACACCGGCCGACCCCAGCGCAGCAACCGGGTCCTCGCCCAGTTGCCCCGACATGGCTAGTCGCAACGCGTTGGCCCGTCCACGGGTTGAATGTTGCTCGTCGCGAGTCGCCATGTAGGAAGGGCACATGGTGCCACTGCCAAGCTTTCGACACGCCCCAACGCCGTTGCACTGCTCGACCGCCATCGGCAATCCACCCTGATCCGCATAGCGAAACAAGGCTGCTTCTTCGGCCCGCTGCGTCTGGGCAGCATATCCTGGTTGCTGGTAGCGGAGGTTCTCCGTCAAGGTTTGGGTATCGATCACTTTGCCAGGGTTCATTAAACCGGCAGGATCGAATAGCTGCTTTACCTGACGAAAGGCCTGATACAACGCGTCTCCGAACATCTGCGGTAGGTACTGACCACGCAACTGTCCGTCGCCATGTTCACCCGACCACGACCCTCCGTATTCCATGACCCAGGCGAAAGCCTGATCGGCGATCTCCTGCATCGTTTCGGCTTGACGTGGGTCATGCAAATCCAAAGCGGGAACCACATGCACCACACCGACGGAAGCGTGTGCGTACAAGCTTAACCGGTCGATCCCGTGGCTAGTGCAGAGCTGCTGAACCTTTTGGATGTATTCGGCAAGGTATCGCGTGGGTACACAAGCATCCTCGATAAAGTCGCGCCCCTTCACAGCCCCTTTGACATTGGAGATCAACCCCAGCCCCAACTTTCTGGTCTCCCAAACATCGCGAATGCCTGCCGTATCGCTGAATACTGGCCAACTGTAACCAATGCCCTGCTGTCGCATCGCAGCAGCAAACCGTTCGCATCGCTGGTGAGCGTCCGCTGCACTTTCGCCAAAAAATTCAACAATTTGAACCGCTTGTGGATCACCTTGAACAAAATGGGCCATCTGTCGGGTGGCCGGATTGACCTTTGCTTCTTGCATTACGGTCGCGTCGAGCAATTCCACGGTTGAGGGCTGGAATTTCAGCATCGCGTCGACATGCCGCAAAGAGGTTATCAGGTCATCAAAATGGACCACGCAGACCGCGGTTGCCTTGGGAAGCGGTGTCAGACGGATTTTTGCATCCAACACCAAACCTAGTGTCCCTTCGCTGCCGACAATCAGATTAGATAGATTCCACAACCGATGCCCTTGGTTGTGCCCAGCCCGCGGTCCAATCCCCCCCGTGTAGCCTGCGCCATCAACAAATTCGTCCAAGTTGTAACCTGAAACTCGCCGCAACACGGGGGGATACCGCTGCCGGATCAGATCTGCGTGTTGCTGGATGATCTCCTGAAAGCCTCGATACAGTTCGGTCTCGCGCGGCAGCCCCGCTTGTCCGTTGGCCACCCGCTGCCACGTCGCTTCGTCCACCGAATCGAACTCGCAGATCGTTCCATCACTCAGCAGGACGCGGCAACTAAGCACGTGGTCGATGGTTTTGCCATAGACGATGCTGCGCGTCCCGCAGGTGTTGTTTCCAATCATTCCCCCGATCGTTGCGCGCGACCCCGTCGCAGGATCGGGCGCAAAGTGCAAACCATATTGCGCAAGCTGCGTGTTCAATTGATCACGGACCACACCCGATTGCACTCGGGCCCAACGTTCGGTGACATTGACCTCCAAAACATGATTCAGATACTTGGAAACGTCCAGCACAATCCCAGGGCCGTAACTTTGGCCGGATAACGAGGTTCCCCCGCCACGCGGCGTGATCGGGACCTTCAGTTGTGCAGCAACGTCCAGCGTACGACACAAATCGGCTGGGTCACGTGGCACGACCACGCACCGCGGCACCATCTGAAACAGCGACGCATCGGTCGCGTAGACCGCTCTCGAGACTGCATCAAAATAAACGTCACCACGAATTTCCTGTTCTAATGTCTTTCGCAGCTGTCGCTGCACTGGGTCGTCAGTCCCCAGTGCAGCAGGCGACGCAGGGGTCACGGAATACGGCTGTGCTTTAATGGATGGATTAATTTGTGTCACCGGCGGAAAAGCGATAAAGGGTCTCGGCCGTGCGGACAACCAGGTCATCCTTCCAGACGGCAGGGCTGGCCATGATTGCCGCATCCAGCGTGTTAACCGCAACCTGATGGAACGCATCACCCGGGCGCACCACCGTGACGACGCCACTTTGATTAGCCAGAAAAATATGGCCACCCGCCAAGATCGGCGACGCGGAATAATTCCCCGGAACACGCTGCTGGTAGAGGATCTCCCCGGTTAAGGCATCAATGCAGGAAAAAATCCCACCGTCGGAAATGATGTAGATGCGGCCCTGATAACCCAGGGGTGACGGCTTCGTTGGCGCCTGACGATTCATCCGCCAACGCACATGTGTCTCAGTGACATCACCGTTGCCGGTGGGATCCACCGCGACTAATTCGGGCTTGGTATAGCCCGTGGAAAAAACCACAAGGCCCTGCTCGTAAACCGCCATGGGCACGGTGGAGAATCCGCTGCCATGATCGGCTCGCCACAATTCCGCTCCCGACTGCGGTTCATATGCACAAATCCACTGCGCACCCGGGATCACCAACTGCGGCTGCCCGTCCACGTCGATCAGCAGTGGCGAACTGTAAGCCTTGTGCTGGTCGTTGTCAGCGGCACGCATCG